>CANNNN010000107.1 GCA_947506075.1 Methylococcaceae bacterium | reverse complement strand
CACCTCGGTGCCACCTATACCTAAGGGTGGCGTAGCGTTAGCATCGGCGATCATTTCAATATGGGTATTATGCTGCGATTGCTCGGCCGAGAGCAGTTCTACCCCTGCCGCGCCGGGTGCAAAAACGATGTTTGCATGCTCTATGGCTCGCGCCCGGTCATGGTTATCGAATGCCTCCATCGGGGTCAAGTCTACGCCAAAGCGTGCCTTCATGTTGTTGCAGGCCAGTACGGCCCGCTCGAATTTACGGGCAGTTATCGATACCTCGGCGCCTTCCATAGCCAGCATCGCGGCAGCACGCTGACCTACGGGGCCGGTGCCGGCCAGGACTACCGCTTTTTTCCCTGAAAGAGCGCCGCTGGACGCAAGCTTTGCAATCGCTGCTGCGGCCGTGGTGTTACTGCCATTACTGTCGAGCATGACTGAGACCTGAAACCCTGGAAAAAAGTGCTTTTGCACCGCAATAAATAGTGCCTGACCGGCAATCATGTCACTGCCGCCGACAAAAATGGCGGTATTTTTCTTGTCCTTGGGTGCGCGGGTAAATATCGTCCCCTCTACCAGTCCCGATATATTATCCGGACTCAATCCGCAATGTCCGATCACATGATCAGCGCCGCCATCGTAGCCCACAACAGTATCGAAAGCTGAACAATGTGTGTCGGTATCGAATTGGAATAACAGTTTTTTCATTAACTTAACTCTGCTGGGTTAGTCTGGTACGTGTGAAGGCAATTATTAAACCGGTGCATTATACGCGATAAACCAAACACTGCCTTATTTAGCCTGCGTGCGGGTGGCACACTGGCTAGATTTTGCTATGGCCTTGCTAGCAGAGGCCTATGTTCGTTATTATCTGCGAATACGGTAGGGGTGTGTTGCCACTACACATTTAAGCGTGGGAAAAGGAAAAATACATGAAAACACCTATACACATTGCCGTAACAGGCGCTGCCGGACAAATCAGTTATTCTTTGTTATTTCGCTTGGCCGCAGGGGCGTTGCTGGGCCCTGATCAGCCTATCGTATTACATTTGCTTGAAATAACTCCGGCAATGAACTCCCTGCAAGGTGTGGTCATGGAGTTAAACGATTGTGCGTTCCCGTTACTGCATCGTATTGAAGTGACAGATAATCCCCAAACAGCCTTCAAGGATGTTGATTATGCCTTTTTGGTTGGCGCAAGACCTCGAGGACCGGGCATGGAGCGCAAGGACTTATTGGCGGTAAATGCTGCGATTTTTTCGGTTCAAGGTAAAGCCTTAAATGAAGTCGCAAGCAGAGATGTTAAGGTCTTGGTAACAGGCAATCCGGCCAACACTAATGCGCTGATTGCCCTGAATAATGCACCGGATTTAAAGTCGGAGAATTTTTCCGCAATGTCCAGATTGGATCATAACCGAGCCTTAAACCAATTGGCTGAAAAATGCGGCGTGCTGCCGGTTGATGTAAAAAACATGACGGTTTGGGGCAATCATTCGACTACGCAATATCCTGACATCCATCATGCGAAGGTAAGGGGTCAGGATGCTTTGTCATTGGTTGAGACAGATTGGTACATCAATGAATTTATTCCGATTGTTCAGCAACGGGGGGCCGAAATCATTAAAGCTAGAGGGCAATCCAGTGCCGCATCGGCTGCCAATGCGGCGATAGACCAGATGAAAACGTGGGCTTTTGGTACAGAACCTGGCGACTGGGTGAGTATGGGCGTGCTATCGGATGGCAGTTATGGCATTGAATCCGGACTGGTTTATTCGTTTCCTGTAACGGTAGTTGACGGTGAGGTTACTATTGTAAAAGGGCTGGAGATTGATGACTTCAGCAGACAAAGAATGCAGCTTACCGAGGATGAGTTAAAAGACGAACGTGAGGCAGTTAAGCATTTATTGAGCTAAAAAAATTGTCTACGCTTAGCTCGACATTTTCTAAGGAGATACCAATCTGTAGATCATCACCAAAAGATGAATAGATAAATCAATATACTATTTGAATTATTTCGTGTCTTTCGTGCTTTTTCTGGACCAACTGCATTTTTTAGGTTTATTGACAATGGCCCGGTGAGCTGATATTTTGCCCTGCTGGCACTCACCTTGGAGGAGTGCTAAATTTGGTCGCAGAGGTTGGTGTGGGTAATACGCAGTTTTTAAATGAGCGCTCGCTACAGCTATTAAAAACGCTGGTCGAGCGCTATATCAGTGATGGTCAGCCGGTGGGTTCCCGGGCCTTATCAAAAGATTCGGACTTGAAATTAAGTCCGGCCACGATACGAAATGTAATGGCGGACCTGGAAGATCTGGGGCTGATCCATTCACCGCACACGTCGGCAGGACGCGTGCCTACAGTGACCGGCTATCGCTTATTTGTCGATACCTTGTTGACGGTCAAGCCAGTGGAATCGAAAGATTTATCCCTACTGCAGCAGCGCTTGACGGTCAGCGATGACAGCAATGATATGATCGGTGCCGCCTCTCGGCTATTGTCGGAATTAACGCAGATGGCCGGGGTAGTGACCTTGCCCAAAAGAGACTTAGTGTGTTTGCGACATATCGAATTTCTATCTTTATCACACACCCGCGTACTGGTCATTTTTGTTACCAATGAGCATGAAGTTCACAACAAAATCATCCATACCTCCAAAGTATTTAGCGCCGCCGAACTGCAGCAGGCAGCCAACTATTTAAATACCATTTATTCCGGTCGCAGCCTGGATACGGTGCGCAAAGCCGTGTTAAAAGAATTGCAAGAAGATCAGGAGCGCATGTCTCAGGGCATGCTGGATGCAGTAAGAATGGCGCAACTGGCTTTTGATCATAACAATGAAAAAGATGATTATGTGCTGACCGGCGAAACCAATTTAATGGGCTTTTCCGAGTTGTCGGATATGGATAGACTGAAAAATCTGTTTGAAGCGTTCAGCCAAAAGCAGGGCGTAATCCATTTACTCGATCAATGCATGCAAGCCCAGGGCGTTCAGATCTTCATCGGCGAAGAATCCGGCTATAGGGCTTTCGATCATTGCAGCCTGGTGACTTCATCATACTCGGTCAGCGATGAAGTGGTCGGGGTGCTCGGTGTGATCGGACCAACGCGCATGGCCTATGAAAAAATCATCCCTTTTGTCGATATGACGGCGAAATTATTGGGGGCTGCCTTGAATCCAAAATCAAAGACCCCACTATAAAGACCATCTTTTTTGTGCGATCGTGCACAGATGTAATTTTTAATGCTATGGAGCTATAGAATGAGTACTGATCAGGAAGCGCCTGAATCTCAGGTTAACGCTGGAAATGAAACGATTAATGAGGCACACACCGAATTGGTCGAGCATGAACTTACCATTGAGGAGTTACAGCAAGCCTTAGCCGACGCCGAGCAGAAAGCTCAAGAGAACTGGGATAAGGCGGTTCGTGCACAGGCGGAAATGGAAAACCTGAAAAGAAGAACCCAAAAGGATCTGGAAGATGCGCATAAATTTGCGCTGACCGGTTTCGCCAAGGAAATGTTGTCGGTACTCGACAGTCTGGTGCTGGGTTTGCAGGCGGCAACAGGCGATAGCGAGGACGTGAAAAAATTTCGCGAAGGTAGCGAATTAACAATTAAGCAATTCGAATCGGCATTTGCAAAATTCAAAATCGAAACCATCGATCCTATCGGTCAGCCATTTAATGCCGAACAGCATCAGGCCATGGCTATGCAGGTCGTAGAAGGCGCAGAGCCAAATACCGTGGTTAATGTTTTTCAAAAAGGATATCTGTTAAATGGACGCTTGCTACGTCCGGCGATGGTTTTGGTTGCCAAGGCAGCCGAAAAACAATCGACTGATAGCCCTAGCATTGATGAACAGGCTTGAAATCAAATAAAGCAGCCTCATAGTTGTAATAACTTTTACTTTTTTAAATAAATTCAAGTCTGGAGAATTCAATGGCTAAAATAATCGGCATAGATTTAGGAACAACAAACTCGTGCGTTGCAGTTTTGGAAAACGGCGTAGCAAGAGTGATTGAAAATAGCGAAGGCGCGCGTACTACGCCATCCATTATCGCATTTACCAGCGATGATGAAGTGTTGGTTGGTCAGTCGGCAAAACGCCAGGCTGTTACCAATCCAAAAAACACCGTATTTGCGATCAAGCGTTTGATTGGTCGTCGTTTTAAAGATGATGTCGTACAAAAAGACATTAAAATGGTCCCGTATAAAATCGTTGAAGCTGAAAATGGCGATGCCTGGGTTGAAGTTCACGGTAAAAAAATGGCCTCCCCCGAAATTTCAGCGCGCATTTTGATGAAGCTGAAAAAAGACGCCGAAGCTTATTTAGGCGAAGAAGTCACCGAAGCAGTTATTACCGTACCGGCTTATTTTAATGATTCACAACGTCAGGCAACTAAAGATGCCGGTCGTATTGCCGGTCTTGAAGTCAAACGCATTATCAATGAACCAACTGCCTCAGCCTTAGCTTTTGGTATGGATAAACCTAAAGGCGACACCAAAATTGCAGTTTATGATCTGGGCGGCGGTACGTTTGATGTTTCGATCATTGAAATCGCCGAGATAGATGGTGAGCATCAATTCGAAGTATTATCGACCAATGGTGATACTTTCCTGGGCGGCGAAGATTTCGATTCAAGAATCATTGAGTTTTTGGCTTCTGAATTTAAAAAAGAAAGCGGCGTAGATGTACACAACGATCCGTTGGCTTTGCAGCGTTTAAAAGAAGCGGCGGAAAAAGCCAAAATTGAATTATCGTCAAGCCAGCAAACCGATGTCAATCTGCCTTACATCACTGCAGATGCCTCAGGCCCCAAGCATTTGAATGTTAAATTGACCCGAGCCAAACTGGAATCTCTGGTTGAAGAGCTGATTAACCGCACCAAAGGCCCTTGCGAAATGGCACTGAAAGACGCGAAGTTAAAAGCCTCGGATATCAATGATGTAATTTTGGTCGGCGGTCAAACCCGTATGCCAAAAGTGCAGGAAATGGTCAAAGCCATTTTCGGTCAAGAACCGCGCAAAGACGTTAACCCTGATGAAGCGGTCGCCTTAGGCGCTGCGATTCAGGCCGGTGTTTTGGCTGGTGATGTTAAAGACGTGTTGTTGCTGGATGTTATCCCGTTGTCGCTGGGTATCGAAACCATGGGCGGCATCATGACCAAGCTGATCGAGAAAAATACCACTATTCCGACCAATGCCTCGCAGGTATTCTCTACGGCGGATGACAATCAAACCGCTGTGACCGTTCATGTCTTGCAAGGCGAGCGCGAAAAAGCATCGGCGAATAAATCATTGGGACGTTTTGACCTGTCCGATATTCCGCCTGCGTCACGTGGCGTTCCGCAAATTGAAGTCGCATTCGACATTGATGCTAACGGTATTTTGAATGTGTCAGCCAAAGATAAGGCAACCGGTAAAAAGCAATCTATCGTTATCAAAGCCTCCAGCGGTTTATCGGATGACGAAGTTGAACGCATGATTAAAGATGCCGAAGCGCATGCGGATGAAGATCGTAAATTGACTGAGTTAGTTCACGCTCGCAACCATGCGGACGGCATGATACATGCCACTGAAAAATCACTGAAAGAACTGGCTGACCAAGTCGGCGACGAGGAAAAAACCAGCATTGAACATGCGCTTGAAGCATTGAAAACGGCTGTTAAAGGTGATGACAAAGAAGAAATCGAAGCCAAAACCAATGCTTTGACCGAGTTGTCCGGTAAACTGGCGGAACGTGTATACGCACAAAAATCAGCATCTGAAGAACACGAGTCCGGCGCTCATGCTTCTTCAGAGCATGCTGATGACGGTGTTGTCGATGCCGAGTTTGAAGAAGTTAAAGACGACGATAAGAAATAAAAGGTAGGTAGAGGGAGCAGGCCTTGCCCTCATAAGTGTTAACTTAAGGCATAAAACCATGAAGAACACGAAGCTCGCGAAGAAAAACTTCGTGTTCCTTCGTGTTCTTTTTGTGGTTTCAAGCATCGGATATTGATTAAACCTGCAGGCTTTCCGCCAAATTGATGTTGATGGGCAGCCTAGCCGTAACCCAACAGAACCGTCTCTTATCCTCACTACGAGGGATCTCGGACAAAATCAGACGATGATAATCACCAAAATCCAAACAATAGACAATTAAACCATGGCAAAAGAAGATTTTTACAAGCTTCTCGGTGTAGACAAAAACGCCAGTGATGCAGAAATTAAGAAAAGCTATCGTAGCAAGGCGATGAAGCATCATCCGGACAGGAATAAAGACAATCCGGTGGAAGCTGAAGCCAAGTTTAAGCAGATTAAAGAGGCTTACGAAGTTTTATCGGATCCTAAAAAACGCTCCGCTTATGACCAGTTCGGCCATGCCGGAATTGATCCTTCGATGGGCGGCGGGCATTCCGGTTTCGGTGGTGCTGAAAGCTTCAGCGATATATTCGGTGACATATTCGGCGGAGGACGGCAGCAGCGCAGTAACGTTCAGCGCGGCTCGGATCTTCGCTACAATTTGGAATTGTCTTTGGAAGAAGCGGTATTCGGCACTGATGCTAAAATCCGCGTGCCGGTACTGGTTTCCTGTGGCGAATGTAGCGGTTCCGGTGCCAAAAAAGGTTCCAGTCCTGTCATCTGTTCAACCTGTCATGGTCACGGACAGGTCAGAATGCAACAAGGGTTCTTTTCGGTACAACAAACCTGTCCAACCTGTCGTGGCTCAGGCAAACAGATAAAAGATCCTTGCGGCGTCTGTTACGGTCAGGGTCGGGTTCAGGAAAATAAAACCTTGTCCGCGAAAATTCCGGCAGGTGTCGATACCGGTGACCGCATACGTTTGGCCGGAGAAGGTGAAGCCGGAGAACATGGCGGTCCGGCTGGCGACCTGTACGTTCAGGTTCAGGTAAAAGATCATGCGATTTTTACCCGTGACGGCGCGAATTTATATTGCGAAGTCCCTATCAGTTTCCCTACCGCCTGCTTGGGTGGCGAACTCGAAGTGCCTACTTTAAACGGCAAAGTGCTGTTGAAAATTCCTGGCGAAACTCAAACCGGGAAATTATTCAGGTTACGCGGCAAAGGTGTGAAACCAGTCAGAGGCGGGCCAGTCGGCGATTTATTGTGCAAAGTCCAGATTGAAACACCAGTGCATTTGACCAAAGAACAAAAAGTACTGGTAGAGCAGCTCAGCGATTCCTTGTCTGGCGGCGGCAAGCATCATAGTCCTCAGGAATCTTCCTGGACCGATGGCGTAAAAAGCTTTTTCGATAAACTAACTGGATAAATCATGATGCGTATTGCTGTAGTGGGTGCATCCGGCCGTATGGGCCTTTGCCTGATTAAGGCGGCGGCGCTGGCAAAAAATGCCGAATTAGCCGTTGCCGTGTCCCGACCTGAAAGTCTTGCGATAGGCCGGGACGCCGGTGAGTTGGCAGGTATCAGTGTGGTCGGCATCAAAGTCGTCGGTGACCTGGCTTCCGTCGTTGATCAATTCGATGTGTTGATCGATTTTACCCGCCCCGATGCCTCAATGGACTTTATCAAGATTTGCCGGGAGGCCGGAAAGAAGCTGGTCATCGGCACCACCGGTTACAGCGACGCACAAAAAGCCTTGATTACCGAGGCGGCTAAAGACGTGGCAATCGTGATGGCACCCAATATGAGCGTCGGCGTCAATCTGTCGCTTAAATTACTAGCTTTGACTGCCAAAGTCATGGGTGAGTACACCGACATTGAAGTCATCGAAGCCCATCATCGGCATAAAGTCGATGCGCCATCCGGCACAGCCTTACGCATGGGCGAAGTAATAGCCGACGCGCTAGGCCGGAATTTAAAAGACTGTGCGATTTACGGACGGGAAGGCAATACTGGCGAACGGGACAGAAAAACCATCGGCTTTTCAACCATACGCGCCGGAGACATCGTCGGAGAACATACCGTGATGTTTGCCGACGACGGTGAGCGGGTAGAAATTACCCACAAAGCCACCAGTCGCATGACCTTTGCCAATGGCGCCGTCAGAGCGGCGGTTTGGCTGGCGGATAAGGATAGCGGCTTGTTTGATATGCAGGATGTCTTGGGGCTTTCTTGAAGGCTTGGATCTTAGGCCTTAAATAATGATTTCAGGTATCTACTTTAAATTCCATGGAGAGCCCAACATCAAGCCTGCATGGCCTGCGCTTTTTGAGTAATTAAATCGGCTAAAGACAGCAGTACGAATCGTCCCGCTACCCTGTCATAAACGTAATCGTAAAAACTCACGCCTAATTTTTT
>CANNNN010000106.1 GCA_947506075.1 Methylococcaceae bacterium | reverse complement strand
GTGGCAAGTGAGCTTGCAGTATTTGCAGGGCAAACACCGCAAGTCCGCCGAACAGATTGAACCACAGCAAGGCGGCTGCGTAGTCTTTCCAGCGCATGTCTTGTTCCGGGTTTACACCGCTCAAACGGTAAAGCCCAGCTTCCAGCGGTGAGAATAGCCGATTAATGAAAATCGGGCGATTCTCATAAACCGCCGCCATATAAACACCCAAAGGCTTTGCCAGCAGCATCAGGGTGACAAAATATAAGATGATTTGAAATAAGCCATTTTCTGTCATTAGAATTTCTCCGGATAAAATAACGCCACCAGCAGATAAATGAATAATGCGCATGCGAGCAAACCGCTCAAGCTGTAGATAATGGTCATAGGTACCTCTCTTCTAAGGATATTCCGAGTGAGTACTGTAACGTGATTGATGTAAAAAATTTGTAAAGATTTTGGGCAAATCGTTATCTTCAGATCATCGGAATTATTATAGAGCTTGGACGTTGAAGCTCTATTGAAAATATTCAAAGGTCTGACTGTGACGTTAAATATGAGTGGATGCTGCTTACGGTTCTTTTCTGCCGCTTAAACAATACCTGTTCGCTATGCTCGCCAATATCGGCAAGTCTTACTTCATCGAATATGCTTGAAGGAATGTTAAAAGACTTTTGGGCGAGTACTTAGTGTTTGATTATCTGGAAAAATTAAACGGCTCTGATGGTCAAATTATTACCTGATTAGCAAGATGCTTTAGCGTATCAAGATAGAAGCGTGGTTAAACCGGGAACTAAAATGAATCAGCGTCATTTTAGTTCCGTTTTCGCCTGCTTATGACAAGCTGCGCAGCCAATACGCTTTATGCAAACTAAAGCCGCTGCGCAGCGTTTTCGGCAGGCCCTGATGCTGCGCACCCAGCTTGAATCCCAGCCATTTCAGCCCGGTCCGCAGCATGGCAGATGGAATCAGCCAGGGGGCGAGTTTGACCAGATATCGCATTTCTGAAAGCACAAAACGCAAGCCCTCGCCGGACGCTCCGCCAAAGGTTTGTTGCAACCACGGGGTATGGATATGGAAAACACCGATATCGAAGTAACGCTTGAATTCGTCCAGAAAACTGTAGTCATGGGAGTGGTAAACCTGGGCATCGGCGCAATAGGCTATTTTCCAGCCTGAAACCAACATTTTTCCGGCCACAAAAGTGTCTTCGTTCATGATCGTATCGACCGGAAAACCGCCGACCTGTATCAGCGCGCTACGCCGATAGGCTGAAAATGAATTGGATATGAACACCGATTTAATGCCGTAATGACTTCGATCTTCCATACAACGCAATTGGCTTGCTGCCGGGTAATTGAAAAGACGGGCGTGTGCCGCAATTCGCCCGGCATTCAGATGCGGAAGCTGGCGCCCATAGGCCGTAGCCACTTGTTCGTCGTCGAACGCGGCCAACAGCTTTTCGATCGCCTCGGGACTGGCCAATAAGGCATCCTGGGTCAGGAACACGATAATATCGACATCCGTCATCTTATTTACGCCGAACTGGCGCGTGCCGCCGTGATTAAACTCCGTCTTAGGGATGACCTGGACTTCAAAACCGTTAGCGCGCGCCAAGGCCACGGTGTTGTCGCTGGAGCTGGAATCAATCACCAGCAGGTAGTCCGGTTTCCGGGTCTGCTGATTAAAGGCTTTAAGCCAGGACTGCCAGAGGCTGCCCGCATTGAGTGTGGGTACGATCAGACCGACCTTAGTCATACCTTGCCTCCTCGACCCGTTGTTTTGGCAGTTTTTTTTGCTGATGTTTCGTCAACACCTGCCAGACTCTGTCCCCAAGCCTGATCGGATCGAGCTGTTGTTCGACATACTTTCGGCCATTCCAGGACATCTGCTCCCATGAAGGGCCATCCAGCGCTTGCGCCTTGCGCAGCACTTCACAAACCGAGGCTTCGGTTCTATCGAAAACATAGCCTATGCCGACCGACTCCAGATGATCCCAAGCCAAGCCTTTGGCGACCAATACCGGGCGTCCCGCAGCCATGGCTTCGGCCACCACATTGCCAAAGTTTTCCCTCATGCCGCCGGCTTCCTCCAGGCCCGAAGGCAGGACCAGAAAATGGCTAGCCGCTAACAGTTCCAGCACTTCATCTTTTGCGAGGTAACCGCGATAACTGATGGCGCCCTGGGCCTGTTCGACCAAGGCCTGAAACTCTTCGAAATAAGCTCCATCAACGCTGCGGCCGGCGACCGCCAAGCGATCCTCAGGATTTTTAACTTTCAGCCAGGCCTTGATAAACGCGTTAATGCCTTTTTCCTGTTGTACATGGCCTAAAAAGCACAGTTGCACACCTGCTCCGGCGGGCGCGTGTTCTACTTTTATATCACGGCTGTCGATGCCGTTGGGAACCAGCAGGATACGGGCATCTTTGCCAAGCACGTTGCGTACGCCTTCGGCTTCGGTGTCACTGGTGCAATGCACGGCGATAGCACGGTGCAATGTTGGAAAGGTCAACCAGCGATAGAACAACCATTTGTGAGGTTTTTGCCGCCGTATCAAATCGACATGCTCAGGCATCAAACCGCCATGGACGGCCACCATAAACGGGCGACGCAGCAACGTGCAAAAAACAGCCGCAAGTGTAGAGGGCCAGGTTGCGATGCCGTGGATATAAACCACCGGCGACCGCAAGCATAAGTCCAGCAACAGAGGAATTGCGCCAAAGCCAAAGCCCCAGCGCCGAAACCCGTAACAGCGATAGAGTTTGACCTCCACCGTAGCGCCTAGCTGCACCTGCTCTAAGCGTAGTCTGCCGTCCGTCGACTCGTCGGAGGCAAGCAAGGTCAGCTTATGGCCCCGCTCAGCCCAAGCCTTGGTCAATACGCTGGCCGTGACGGCCACCCCGCCGTAGCCTTTAGCCGGGGGGATATGGGTGGTAACAATGCCTATATTCATATATTTCTCCAAAATTATTCTGTTAACGTAGCGCTTTTTTATTCCTGTCTTTTCTACAGATCAGATGCTTGGTGGTAGCTTCCTTGTCAGGAATAACCTACCTTCCATAGGCCAGAAACCCGCGCCAGATACCGATCAGGTTGTAAAAGGAATAAGCCAGCTTTTTCGGATTCAATAAAACCAGGGCCAGCAGCATTTTCAGGACAGGTGCGACAAACATCTTGCGTACGATATAGTACAAAATGAACACATCCCGCTGCTTGGCGAATTTCCGGATATACGCGCCTATCCCCGTCGAATACATCAGCATTCTTCCGGTTCCCAGTTTGTAGTGATCCTTATCCGGGTGATAGATCTTGATGTCCGGGTTATAAAAGGCCGTGCTGCCGGCCCGTAGCAAGCGATACAACAGTTCAAAACCCTCGGCTCCGGAATATTTGGAGCCGATTCCGAAGTCGTGGTCCAGATAAAACTGTTTGCCATCCAGCCGTTTCCGGTCAAAAAATTGCGTAAACTCTACGCCCATCATCTGGTAGCGAGAAAAGTACTGGGGCTTATCACTGTTAACGCCAATGCTGAAGCGGCTGGATGAAAGGTCATAGGAACCTGCCACCAGAACCGACAGGTCCTTGCGGCGTTTAAACTCGGCGACTACCTTTTTCAGTACATCCTTGTCGTAGGCACAATCATCATCGGGAAACGCGACGATTCTGCCTTGCGCAACGCCTATGCCATAATCTCTGGCCCTGGCGTTGCCGGTAAAATCAACTTTCAGATGTTTTATAGCCAGGCAGGCAGCGAACGGCTCGACGATTTCGTCAATTTTGCCATCCTTGTTTTGATCGATAATAATCACTTCGAAATCTTTATAGGTCTGAAACAGCAATGATTTCAAAAAATCAGCCACTTCCAGATCCCTACCCAGCGTCGCTAAAACCAGCGAAATTTTCATAGTATTCACCTTGCCGAACTAGCGGCTTTTGCTTGCAGATAGATACTTGCCTCATACCAGGTAAACATCAGCGCAAACTCCAGGCCGGCAGCACCATCCAAAAAGCCACCCCGGAATACGAAATGGTATAAAAAACGGGCAATAATCCTGAACCAGGATCGTCCCAACAACACACTTAAGCGCCCTCGCGAGGTCATCACCGCCTCCGTTGTCGGCTTAAGTTCGACCTCTTGTGCCGCCTTGTCGACATGTTTATGCATCCAGTCGACAATCTCGCCATCATAAAAATAGTGCTGATACGGAATAGCTGAATAGCCGATTCGGCAGGTATTAATAACGGCTTCGCCATGTCCGGTATGGTTTTGAACAAAGCGGGTTGTCTCTCTGCGCACCAGTCTTGGGTGATAAATCGGATAGCCGGGCGCGTGGTTTAAGCGCTTGCCGCGCAGATACAGCACCGATGGCACCATCAGCACATCAAGGCTATCCTCGTTTATCATCTTAGCGTCAAACCATTCGAAAAATTCCGGAGGATAGATTTCATCGGCATCGACAAACAATAGCCATGGCGTACTGATAGCGCAGTGTTTCAGCGCAAAATTGCGTTGCTCGGCAAAGCCAGGCCATGGATTGCTATAAATCCGGCAATTATGGCTGGCGGCGATAGCCAAGGTATCATCGGTACTGCCCGAATCAACAATCACAATCGGATAGCGATCGGGAATAGCTTTCAGACAAACCGGCAGATTGGCTTGCTCATTTTTGGTTAAAATAACGACAGTTAGCATAGATAACTTTTTCTTATTTTTATGGTTTGGGGATCAGGTTCAAGGTTCTCGTTTCAAAATGCAGGCTCAGTCCTTTGACCTTGAGCCTTTCATCTTGATCCTTACGCATTTTTTCTATTTCTTGACCGCATATAAATTAATGTAAATGCCCAATCCGAAATAATGCATCAAGCCGGCAAACGGCATCTGCAAATACTTGACCAGGCTATCGGTAATGGCGGCCGGTCTTCCTTTCAGTCGCAGCCTTCTGGATAAGGCATTGAACGGAATCCTTGTTATTTGTTCCACCTTGACGACCCGAAAGCCGTTTCTCTCCACCAGGGCTCTCAAACCCTGTTCAGTAAAATAATTGACATGCTCCGGTATCCATAAACACGCGTTATCCTTGGTGCCCAGCAGCTTGACCAAGAACGAAGCATAATTGGGTACCGCACACGCCAAAACGCCGCCCGAAGCCAGCAGACCGGACACTTTGCTGATCGTCTGATCCGGTTCAAGCAGATGTTCCAATACCTGAGACATCATCACGATGCCAAATAGGTCGGAATTCTGATAATTTTCGAACATCACATTCAGCGGCTGATCGCCGTTTAACTCTCCGAACACTTCGTTTTCGTATTTACCCGGATTGATGCTGACCGTGCTATAGCCTGCTTTTCGTAGCGCCTGGGTGTAAAAACCAAAGCCTGAACCTATATCCAGCGCCTTGCCATTACCCGAACTGTTGATTCGTCCGGCTTGCTGACTCATGCGTTCGGCATCCAGTTTGCAGTTCGGAAACTCGATTTCCCTGGCCAATACGGCGTCCAATGTTATCGACTGGGTCAGCGCCTGGCCCGAATACTGATAAATGGCTTGCAGCCATTCCATAGCGGGCGGCCGGTTCAAAAAACCGGTTCCACAGCATTCGCAGCGATAGATATGGAACTCCTTATGCTTTTCACTGTGAGTGTATTGATAGTTTTTCTGACGCCAGAATTTTATTTTTGGATCACCACAGCTAACGCATACGCGCAAAATATCGCCATAGATTTCTGTAGCCGTTGTTGCATAAGTCATCGTATTTTCCTCGTAGTTGTTCGTTGAAAAGTTAATTTTAGGTTTCTAGCGTGTCGGGGAAATGCAACACCGTCACTTACGTTTTGTATGAGGCCGAAAGTTTCAAACCCCGACTGGCTGCTTGGTCGGCTTCGTCTGTGGCTATAGCCTGCCAGGGTTTTGCCAGCGTTGCCAAGACCAGCGCCTCGACACCAAAATAGATAGGGTTGGCCAGCGCTGCCCCGACCAAACCATAATTTTTCACCATCAATGGAATGCTGATGGCTGCCGTGATCGCTCCGCAGACCCGCCCCAACAATAACAAGCGGGTCTGCTTCTTGGCTAATAGCGGTTGGGACACTACAGTTCCCAACGCATGCAGCGCACAGCCGATCGCAATCGCCGGCATCAACGCTACCGCCGAATGATAGGATTTTGCGAGCACAAAGGCGGCCACCCAGTCCTTGGTAAGCAGCAATAACGACACGCCGACAACACCTAACGCAAACACAGAACCTATCCAGAACCATAAGATTCTGAAGCCTTCCCGGGCCTGATTTTGAGCGCAGGCCTGAAAATAAACCGGCTGAAAGATGCGCAATAACACCATCGCGCTGCGGTTAAACGCCTCGTTGATAATCATGTAAGTCGCCGCATATAAACCGACCTCGACAGCCGTCATTAAATAGCCGATCACATAGCGATCCCCTAAGCCGTTGACCCAGAAGATCAATTCCATCGGGATCAGCGGCAACGCATAGGCCCAGACATCGGCTCTGAAATTACGGGCAATCAGCGGACGCCTGGTTTTCTCTGCTTTCGAACCTAGCACCAAGGACCAAAGCGTATTCGCGAGCAAGCTGGCCAAAATATAGCCCAGCAACACCCATTCAGGCTTTTGTCCTCCCCACCAGACCAGCGAGATAGCCAGCAGCGGACGCAAAATGCTATCGCTGGTCTGCCACAGACTTGCGCCGCGCTGTTTACGCTCTCCGATCAGCAGTTGTATGCCCAGTTCGCGGCGGACGGTTACGATCAGCAATAAGCCTGCGAGCATAAACAGCAGGCTATTGCTCTGTGCAAAGTAGCTATACAGAAAACCACCCAGCACCAATAGCACTATCGCCAGCGCAGTAGCCCGGGTCGTCAGTCCGGCTACAACCGCGTATAAAGCGGCACGCTCCGATTTGTTCAGGCATTCCGGCACTAACCTCATGCCCGCACAAATAAACGGATAGGAAAACAGCGTAACGCCCAGCGCTACAAAACCGTTCAATAACGCGACTTGGCCGTAGATATCGGGCGACACCAGTTCGGTCAGGATGCGAGTCCCTGCCAGCAACGCAATCGCGGATGCCAGCTGTCCAGACAGCGCCCAAAATGCATCGCCGAACAAGCGTCGTTGTTTTAAGAGTCCGAACATAGCTAATTTCCAAGCCAATAAATTTATCAAATCATCGTCCACGACAGACACGTAAGGTGCATGAATTAAGTCTTTATATATTTCGGTCGCGGCTGAAAATACCAACCGGATTCAAATTGACAGCATGAGGCAAGCCGGCGACTACAGGCACTGCCAGAGACCCCGCAGTGCCTAATACCGATCCCCACAGAAACATCAGTAGCGAATTTTGCGGAAAATATTCCCACATGTTAAACGTCAGTCCGGCAACCAGAATAAACATCACCACCAGCCCCTTGTTCGGGTGGGCAGAGGTTCTGCTCGTAAACCATAAAAAACACAGATAGGCCAGCAAACCGATCATTCCATAACCGTTTAGCAGGAATAAATACAGACTGTCGGAATCGAATTGGCCCTTAAAATGTTCCGCGCCATACAGAATATTGATAGTGTTGGAGCTCAGCCCCAGTCCCCAGCCGAACAGCAGATCTGCCGGGCCATGCATTTGCTCTGAAAATACCCTATTCCACAGGTCTATGCGGCCGTCCTGGGTTGGGTCAGCATCATCGCGCCCGCTCAGCAAAGGACTGGAAGCCAGAACCAACGCAAGCACAGCAAAGATCGGCGCGGGCATGACCAAAGCCCAGCGATCGCGAGGGCGCAGCATGCTATAAAGCTGAAAATATACCACCAGTAGCGCACTGATGAATGCCGTTCTAGAGCCGCTCAGCAAGGCTAAAAATACGCTGATGGCGAGCCATTTTTTCATATCCGGAACCAGCGCGAACAACAGCGCGCAAGTAGCCATCGTCGCGCCAAACAAGTTAGGGCTGACGAAGGTGCCGAACGGCCGCCCACCGCCCAGCATCGACACCCCGAACAAGGGCGGTGCCCACATCGCCTGAGCTATCGCCAACACGGTCTGAACCGCGATGTAATAACGAAGGTAATGCGCAAACTTATGAAGCACATAGCCGCCTGCGCCCAAGCGACTGGTCACGAAGCCGATCAAGGCCAAGGGCAGGTATTCAAAAACGCGCAAGCCTGCCAGCGGCACCATCCATGGCAAATCCAGATATAAGGCATAGCCAATCTCAAACAGCACATAAGTTGCTATAACCGCTAAAAAGGACAGGATAGAGC
>CANNNN010000105.1 GCA_947506075.1 Methylococcaceae bacterium | reverse complement strand
GGCTTGAACAGTTTGGGAAGGACAATAAAATAACACAGCCCCTTTGATAAACCACAACAACTCTGGTTTAGGCGCTTTAAGTGTATAATTTGAGAGTAGTTTTTGACTGGAATTTAACGGCTATTCACTTAAATCAGGATAGATCAATGAGAAACCTAGCAAGCACCGAAGTCGAACAATCAGCAATAACGCTTACCACCGTTATTTACGCACTGTATGCTGCGTCTTATTTTGTTGGTGTCACGGCCATAGTTGCAATCGTGATGAACTATGTCAAAAAGGAAGATGTGACAGGTACTTTTCTGGAAAGTCATTTTCGCTGGCAAATCAGAACGTTCTGGTTCGGAGTGCTTTGGAGCGTGTTGGGGACCTTAACGATGGCATTCATAATCGGGTGGTTTGTACTCATTGCTAATGGCATCTGGATTATTTATCGCATAGTTAAAGGCTGGTTGCGGCTTAATGACGGTAAGCCAATGTACATAACCCAACGATAAAATATCAGCATCCAAAGCCAGCTTTGACTAGCCGGAATCGACGTAGTAGAAGTTGAGCAGCCGCCCTATCAGTGAGCTATTAAAACTTCACGCCAAACACCAGCCGCGTATACGACTGATGTTTCGTGTGCCTGAGTCAGGGAGACTGGCATAAGCCTGTTCGGGCGAAAACAAAAACAGATATTTCCAGCGCAAAACTACTTTTCCTTGCTTTCCTTTCTTGCCTTATTCTTCGGACTTTTTTGCGAAGCTTTGTCGGCCATAGGCGCTTCCACTTTAGGCTCTAAAACATCATGATCTTGTGTAACGAGCTCACCACAAGCTTTTAAAGCGGCATGATCTTGAGCGGCCTGCACACAACTTAGATTTTTTTGATCAATTTGGATTCTTTCCAGAATAGTTGCGATATAGCGATCTTTATCCGCCTGGAATGTCGCCGGATCAGTAGCGGCGGTCGACATTGCGGGAAGCAACAAGCTAGCGCCATAAATGACAGTTAATAAAGTTGATTTTTTAAAATTCACCTGCCCTCCTCAAAGATCGTTATAACGAATGGAAATCCCACTCACTATTCAAGAAACTACGCTGCAAGCGCCTAGCTGTCAAACGATAAGCTAACCCCCACTAAATACTATACCCAAAAAACCTGATTAATAGCAAACGGATGACACGGATTGTACGGATAAGCACTGATTAAAAACGTAAGATAAACGAGCTCCAACACTTAAAAACCCGCATCAACTATGTGTCATTTTCCTCTGCGTTTAATGTTTGGTTATTTTTTTGCGAGTTACCTAAATCCTTTCAAATAAAGCCATCGACTCCACATGCCCGGTTTGCGGAAACATATCCATCACCCCGGCTTTAACAAGCTTATAACCCAGCTCATTAACCAGAATCCCCGCATCACGGGCCAGCGTTGACGGATTACAGGACACATAAACAATCTGCTCGGGCTGCCATTTTTTAAAATGCTGCAAGACGTCGGAAGCGCCGGCTCGGGATGGATCAAGCATGATTTTATTGTATAAGCGATTAGCCCAGGGCTGATCGCTTATATCCTTGCTTAAATCGGCCGCATGAAACTCAACATTCTCTATGCCGTTATGACGGGCATTTTCTTTGGCATGATTAACCAGCGGTTGATCACCTTCCACGCCGACCACTAGACCAGCAAATTTCGCCATCGGCAGCGTAAAGTTGCCCAGACCGCAAAACAAGTCCAGTACCGTGTCGTTTTCAGTTAAGGCCAAAGTTTCCAGCACCCGATTGATCATTTGCTTGTTAATCTCATAATTAACCTGAGTAAACATCGCGGGTTTGAATTTAAATTCCAAGCCCTGGTCAGGCAACGCATAAGTCAACATCACTTCCGGCTCGCCATCCAGCGGAACTATGGTATCCGGACCTTTGGATTGCAAACAAATCGATAGTTCATGCTGATGAGAAAAGTCACGCATCCGTTCCTTATCGGCATCGGTAGGCGGTTCCAGCACACGAAACGCCAATACGCATTGCTCATCTCCGATAGCTACTTCAATCTGCGGAATCTTATCCCTGATCGTCAAGCCACCGATCATGTCCGACAAAGCCATCAGCTTGGTGCCGACGATAGGATTCATCACGACGCAGCTTTCAATTTCAGCTAAATAAGGGTGTCGTCTTTCTCTAAAACCCACCAACACCCGGTTTTTTTTCTCGACATATTTAACGCCCATCCGCGCTTTGCTACGATAACCCCAATGTGGGCCTATCAGTGGCTGCCAAAGCTCAGGTATATCAACCTTGCCGATGCGTTTGAACTGATCAATCAGTAGCTCCTGCTTTATTCTAATTTGCGCAGACGATTCGACATGCTGAAAACTGCAACCACAGCACACACCATAATGCGCACACAACGCATCGACCCGGTCAGCAGAGCGGCTAAACAGCTTGACGACCTTGCCTTCGGCAAAATCCTTACGGCTATCGGTATAAACAAACTCCACTTCTTCGCCCGGCAGCGCCTCATCGATGAAGATCACTTTACCCTCGACATGGGCCACTCCGCGACCGTCATGAGCCAAGGACTCTATCGTGACTTTAACCGGCGTTTCCGGTAATTTCTTTTTTGCTCTTCTGTTTGCCATGCTTATTTTTGTTTCCAGCTTCCTGAGGATTGATACCACCAGCCCGGCTGAGCATTGCTCACCCAGCGACCGGCAAAGGTTGATTTGATTTGCACAGCCCAATCGGGATGGCCATTGGCATTGGCAACCGCCTGATAGAGATTTTGCCGATCGGCATTTTCTGCGGCGACCAGTTTATTGACCTGATTTCTGTCTTTAAGCGGAACGTTGGCCGCGTCTCTGACCGCCAGCAGACCATCAGCCTGTATGCCGATAAAACCGGCTGTATACAAAGGCTGCAGACTAGCAAAACGGCTTTCCATAGTGGCGCGCAACTGACGTATTTCAGCGCTATCGATTGCCAGATCTGCCTCAGCAGCCTGCGCGGGCGATACCACGACATTGATCGCCGCATCTATTGCTTGATACATACTTACCTGCCAATCTGACAGACTGGCTTTAGGCTTTTGAGGCGCAATATTTTGTATATCTTTGATGATTTCATCAGCCGCTTTTTCAGCTGCCGCCGCCGGAAAATAAATATTGATAGTCACGCAAGCCGTCAACAATAACGCGGTTAATACTGATATTTTTTTCATAACACTCTCCACCATTAAATGATTGCTGATCCTGATGCCGGCTCACCGTTTAATCAACACCTTTCAGTCTGCCAGGGATTATAGCCGATCGCATCGCTAGGTGGCAGACAGCTGTCGGCAATAAAAAAAATGAACGTTAGTCCATAAAAACACTAATAGCATAAACCTGTTATATTCACATTTTGGTAGCTATATAAATATTTTCATACCTTACGTGAACCCAACATTGTTTAAGCTCAACATAATCGGGAACAATTTCGCCATTCAAGCTGCTCTTGAGTCGGCAAATGCCGGTCGCGATCATGGGGCGGATCTTCATGGACTGGCAGTGCTACATTGGGCCAGTCTATAGCCCAATGATGCCGTTCTGCTTCATCGGCATAATAGCGAAGATAAAGATCGCCATCCTCCTCATTGCCGCTACCCAACAGATCAATGTGACAAACCGAATCCTCATCTAGCGATATCGCAGGCCCCTCTTCCCTCAACACATTATGCCACAATGCTTCATACAGCTGGCGATCACTAAGATGGTCAGTGCTGTGTAGAAACGTACTCAGCATCGCCAGACCGCGTATCACTTCCCACAACTTAACCGTCAACTGCGCATCATCCAATTCATCAGGGACTGGCAGCACCATTCCGCCCTGCTCCAGCAATTCGAAAGACGAGACCCATTCCGCTTCATCTAGTGCATCCCCATAGGCCATAAACTGATCGGTCAACGACTGGGACAATTGTTCCGCCTCGAAGAATGACAGTTCGTCACTGACGAATTCTTCGGCCCTGCGTTGCAAATCTCGACTCCGAAGCTGGTTATCAATGGCTGCATGGCTTATTCTGGGCTTTTTAGGCATTTTCGTATCCTTCAGAATTGTTATGGGTCATAGAAATGATTAACCTACGGCAGTCTTCGCCAGTATGCTAATCCAGACCATCCTTAGGCATCAACATTTTGATCAAAAAATATCCTACCAAAGCTCCCCATAGCATCATATAAATGCCGTGCAGCATGACTTCAAAGCTAAAGCTGTCAACATTCCTGGTGTAATCCCAGATATCATCGGCCAAAACCAGTGTTAATAGTAGTCC
This sequence comes from Methylococcaceae bacterium, assembly GCA_947506075.1. Taxonomy (GTDB): domain Bacteria; phylum Pseudomonadota; class Gammaproteobacteria; order Methylococcales; family Methylomonadaceae; genus Methylobacter_A. Next base: position 3,963 of record CANNNN010000105.1, on the reverse strand, counting down.
AAGCGCAAATTTCAGGCTGATGCTATGGGCATAAAAAACCCCGATACCGAGAACCAGCAAACCAGCCAAAAACCTCAAGCCACTGTGTATTAACATTTCCGCATTAAACGGATTCAGTTTAAACGCCGTATCCATAAAAAATAATAGAATAAGCCCTGCAACAATAACGATACTAAGCAGTTTCATAATGTCTTTCCTTAAGCGCTACGCTTCATTGATAAGCTTTAATCCAGGCGGCAGTGCCTCGCCAAAAATCTGTTTTTCTTCAGTTTCGTCCAACACTTTTACCTGTTCGACCATCTCTAGCCAGGACGTTGGCGCTTTACTCAGCTTTAGTTTTTCGATTATTAGTCGGCGCATGGTTTCATCGATATCCCTCACCCTGTCACCGCTCATCCGGGCTATCAACGTTGCAGCAAAACCGGCCTGAGGAACTTTCTTCCAGTCTGCCGCCAATAGCTGTGCTAACCAAATGCAGGCGACATCAGCAGAAATCACATTATGGCTGCCGCCGTGAAACGGCATTCTTGCCCCAATACGCCCGACTGCCCACCAGGTTTGACTGGGCTCGCCAGGTTTTTGCAAACGCTTTAACAACCATTCACCCAATTGTATTTTTTGCTCGACCGGCAAACGCTCCAAAACTGCGGCCAGCCTCACCATATCGTCGTAACCGCGACCCTTGATTTGCTTCGCAACGCCGGGCTGTCTTGCCGCAGCGGGATTTAAAAATTTGGCAATATCGACAAAAATTCGCTGCTGGGCCGCAGTATCCAGACCACCTGCAATCCGCCGCCAAAGCGTCCACCATTCCGTCCAGTTTTGGGTTTCATTAACAAACTGTATGCCTTGCGGATAGCTCTTCCATAACTGCTCTACGCGCCAGTCATCCAGAGGATAACCGAAACCGGGGCGCAAACAAAAACCGGTTAGACTCAGCCAGACGCGTTCGTGATTTTCTGAACGGCGCTGGTATTTTGCGCCATCGAGCAAAGACGCAAACATGGCTCGTAGCAACGGTGTGGTCCATTCGGCACGGGTGCTGCCGGTGAGCTTTTCCAGTTCGGCGCGCAGGTTTTTGACCGCTTTGGGATCAACCTGTTTGGATTTTGCGCCGAACACAGATTGTATCTGTTCGACAATCAGATTCATATTGCCAGGCAAAGCGGCATCTGCTTGCAAGCTGGATGCTGTTTTCCTGATTTGAAACTCCACATCCCAGCGCTGATGGCTATCTGCAACAGCAACACACTGAATTTTTAGCGTACCCAGTTCGGTTTGCGTAACAGCCAACTCGACAATGACTTCGGCGTTAGGCTTGCTGTCATCGCCTTCGAATGCGACAGCCAACGGCGGCAGGGAGTGAAACAAGTCGGTAATATCGGTCACATCGCCCGGTTTAAAATCGCCATCCCCTGACAAGGAAACCAAATGAAAGCGCACCGGCGCGCCTAAGCGCAACGCAAAACGTCGGTCTTTCAGGATGACTTCTTCGCCCTCTTCGCTGCCTTTTGGCAGAATGCAGATACCTTGCTGTGTGGCAGAATTGTCGGTATCGACCAGCAGGAAATAACTGCGCGCCGAGCCGCCACCGATCTTAAGCTTTTTGTCTCGCCTTGCCAGTCCATAACTGACCGCCCCGAAAGCGACCGACAGTTCCGGATGTTTATTTTCCAGCAGTACAGGAGGACCGGAGCGCCATGAAGCGATTAAATCGACGATTCGTTCAGTAATGGCCTGACTACGAAACACGCCGCCGTTAAGCAGCATAGCATCAGGGACGCGCTCTTCGCCTATCGCTATGGATGGTCTGCTTGCCGACGGCCTGCCGGGAGCCGACGCAACAAAAGCCTCATGACAGGCTGCGCTATGCAGCTTTAAAAACGCCGCAATATGTTTACTGATCGCAGGTTCAGCCGCATACGGCAAGCCAAACTCAACCACGCCGCTGCGTTTCCTATCGGGAAAATCTTCCAGGCCTGATAACGGAAAAAAGCCATCCAGCGCAATGGTTCTGACTTCATCTCGGGCCAGCATCACAGAACGGGAACCGCCGATCAACTTGGAACCCCCACCCAGCAAGGTGACCGTGTAGTGCTCGGGCGCATCTTCAGCCAACAATCGTTCTTTAGCGATTCGGCATTGTTCTATCAGTTGCGATAAATCCGCCGCCGACAGCCGTTTATCATCGCTATTCAAGCGACTTTCAACTAAATGCGCCAGGGTCAGATCGATATTATCGCCGCCCAGCATTAAATGATCGCCGACCCCGATGCGGGTTAATTTGGGCTCCTGTTCGCCCTGCTCAACTTTGATCAACGTTAAATCGGTGGTGCCGCCGCCAACATCGCAGACTAGCAACAAATGCACATTAGCCAAGGCTTGGCTCCCAAGGTCCTGCTCGGAATTGCGCCTTAACCAGTCGTAACAAACCGCCTGGGGCTCTTCCAGCAGCCTTACCTTATGCAATCCTGCAAGCCTTGCCGCCTCCAGCGTCAGTGACCGACCCACCTCATCAAACGAGGCGGGGACGGTAAGCACAATATCCTGATTTTCAAGCGGCGCATCGGGAAACTTGTGCCCCCAGACGGTACGAATATGCGCCAGATAGCTGGCGCTGGCAACGATCGGCGAAACCTTACTGATCTGATCGCTACTGCCCCACGGCAAGATATTAGCGGCATGATCAACCGACGGGTGAGACAGCCAGCTTTTAGCGCTGGTGACAAAGCGTCCTTGGCTTTTTGCGCCCAACAGTCGGGCGGCTTCGCCGATCACGGCGGTATCACTCGCTGACAATACACCGTCGGGAAATAAAAGATCGGCTTCGGACAACTCACCGACTGCCGGATGATAACGCACCGATGGCAACAACGGCCTTGCGGCAACCTGACCGGGAGCAGTCAACTGCTCGATTTGGAAGATTTGAATTGCCTGATTGATATTGCCGGTTTTAGCATAAGCGACAACTGTATGCGTGGTGCCTAAGTCTATCCCGACAAGATAGTTTGGAGTCAATTTTTTCACTAGGTTAATGTTGTTTTGTAAGGGTGGGCAATGCCGTCAACCACTTCAATACCAGGACTATTTCTTAACGGAACAAATCATTGCAGAAAAAAGTCAGGTAGGGTGCGCGATAAGCATCCTAGCTGACTTGCAATCCAATTAAGGATTATTCTAGAATTTTTACTAGCCAACCGCCATTACCTTTGCAATTGTTTTGTCCATCAGCAGTAATTGCAATTCTGGCATACACGCCTTTTAATGACGCTGGAATTGTTCCTTCTACTAAAAAACCACCTTCTTTTTTTGGCGTAATTTTGACAGTAGTTGGTAGATCTTTTACTACAACCTTTATAGAACTAGGAAGGGTATTAGCAGACGCAAAAAAAGAAAAGACTGATCCGTCAGCAACGTTTGCATTGTTCGCTGGAACAAAGTTGCTAAACTCAGGCTTAGCACAAGCTTTTGAGCTACTGCTGCTACCGTAAGCCCACAGCGTGCTGGACATTGTCATTAAAATAAAAAACCATAAGAATTTTAACTGTTTCATCATATTTTCCTAATTATGTTGTTTGCGTAGATTTAACGGTGGTAACCGTAAAATAATACTTCATATTGTAATCCGCTAACATCAATGTTTGCTTAGATTATTAACAACGCTTTAAACAAAAAAGGGATTGTGACGCATCACAATCCCTATACAACCTTCAAGCCGCTGTTTAAATAACAGCGACAAACAGCTCAGGTTATTCCACTTCGACTTCTTTCATACTCAATCGGACTCTGCCTTGACGGTCAATTTCAAGCACCTTGACTCTGACCACATCGCCTTCATTTAAACGGTCGCTGACTTTATCGACGCGTTCATCTGAAATTTGCGAGATATGCACCAGACCATCTTTACCAGGAAGTATCGTAACGAATGCACCGAAATCCATTAGTCTGACCACTTTACCTTCG
>CANNNN010000104.1 GCA_947506075.1 Methylococcaceae bacterium | reverse complement strand
TTATCTCAGCCTGTAAGTCTTGGATGTTCACGGGGCGTGAAGAGTCTATTTTTTAAACGAGTCTGTCAAGATATTTTGGCGGTATTTGTCTTTGACATGGTTTTTAAAGTAGATACGATTATAACCCGTTTATTGTCGTTCAAATGGCGTGAACTGGCGAATTGAAGTCTATGGTCTGCGTGTAGTTACTCAAAGCGATAATTTTAATACCTTATATAACTACTATTTTCAATTGTTTTTAAGCGCGATTGCTCTGGATCCGGCAACGCGGTAGCCATAAAATTAAAACTATTCAGGTATACTATTCCAACTAATTTTCCACCCTTAGCCTAGGCTAAGGGTAAACAGCCAGGAACCTCCGATGAGCATTATTCGTCAAGATGATCTTATTCAAAGCATTGCCGACTCGCTGCAATATATTTCTTATTATCATCCGCTGGACTTTATCAAGGCTATGCATGAAGCCTATCTAAAGGAAGAAAATCCGGCAGCTAAAGATGCGATTGCGCAAATCCTGATTAATTCCCGGATGTGCGCGGAAGGACATCGCCCGATTTGTCAGGATACTGGCATCGTTACGGTTTTTTTAAAAATTGGAATGGAGGTTCGCTGGGATGCGGACATGAGTGTTGCCGAGATGATCAATGAAGGCGTCCGGCGCGCTTATCTGCATCCGGATAATGTGCTGCGCGCTTCGATACTCGCAGATCCTGCAGGTAAGCGCATCAACACCAAAGACAACACGCCGGCTGTCATACATATGGAAGTTGTGCCCGGTGATACGCTAGACATCGAAATAGCCGCGAAAGGCGGAGGTTCTGAGGCCAAGGCCAAATTTGTGATGCTTAATCCGTCGGACAGCATCGTGGACTGGGTGTTGAAAACCGTTCCTACGATGGGCGCCGGCTGGTGCCCGCCGGGCATTTTGGGTATAGGCATTGGCGGTACCGCTGAAAAAGCTATGCTTCTAGCCAAGCAGGCCTGTATGGGGTCTATAAATATTCAGGAATTAATCGCGCGAGGCCCTTGCAATGCGCTGGAAGAGTTGCGTCTGGAGCTGTATGAAAAAGTCAATGCCCTGGGTATTGGCGCTCAGGGTTTGGGGGGGCTTACCACGGTGCTGGATATTAAAATCCTTGATTATCCGACCCATGCGGCCAACAAGCCGGTTGCGATCATTCCTAATTGTGCGGCAACCCGGCATGTGCATTTTGTACTGGATGGCAACGGCGCTGCCGAATTTAAGCCGCCGCGTCTGGAAGATTGGCCTGAAATATCCTGGGATGCAGGCGCTACGGCGCGCAGAGTCAATCTGGATAAGGTGACCCAACAGGATATAGACGGCTGGAAGACCGGGGAAACACTATTGCTTAGCGGCACTATGCTGACTGGCAGGGATGCGGCGCATAAACGCATGGCTGATCTTTTCGCTCGGGGCGAGGCCTTGCCGGTCGATTTTACCAACAAATTCATTTATTACGTGGGGCCGGTCGACCCGGTTCGCGATGAGGTGGTGGGGCCAGCAGGGCCGACCACTGCAACACGCATGGATAAATTTACCGAAGTGATGCTGGATAAAACCGGTTTGCTAGGCATGATCGGTAAAGCAGAACGCGGACCTGAGGGGATAGCCGCGATTAAAAAGCACAAAGCCGTTTATTTGATGGCAGTCGGCGGTGCGGCTTACCTGGTCGCAAAAGCCATTCGGCAATCGCGAATAGTCGCTTTTGAAGACCTGGGCATGGAAGCCATACACGAGTTTGTGGTTGAGGATATGCCGGTCATGGTCGCCGTTGATACCCAAGGTGTCTCGATACACCAAACTGCACCCAAGTTATGGCAGCAGCGGATCGGCAAGATTCCTGTGGTGGTTGAATAAAATAATAGATGCTTGAATTGATTAAGCAACACAAGGCCTATCAATAGAGTTCGGGGCAATTTTGAAGAGCAGGCTTTGCCTGCTTGAATTTATAAATTTATACCCCATTATGTTTTATTACCATCAGTAAGCATCAAGTAGCCCGGGGACTTGCAGTTAATGACAGGAAATAATCTGAAACCTGAGTATTGATTTGTGTTGACGGGTAATTGCAGTTATCTTAATCGTATAGTTGAAAATAATAATAAAGGGGAAATCGGATGCCAAAAGGTCAAAATTTACAAGATAACTTTTTAAATGCACTCAGGAAGGAACATACACCTGTGTCTATTTTTCTGGTTAACGGGATCAAGTTACAGGGCAAGGTTGATTCATTTGATCAGTATGTAGTCATGCTGAAAAATACGTCGAGTCAGATGGTTTATAAACATGCCATTTCTACCATCGTGCCTAGCAAAGCTGTAAAGATGCCCCATGAACATGAAGTCAGTCAGGAATGATAAACTGTTATTGTTATTCGTTTCCTCGCTACCTGTAAATCTACAAGACAGCACCTTATGTACGTTTTTATCATCACTTCGAGGTATTTAGTTGATTGACCGTCCCGAATCAGGCGAACGAGCCGTTCTCGTTCATCTGACACTGCGTTCCATGCATGAAGATCTTTTAGAATTAAAAGAATTGGCAAAATCTGCCGGCACCGACCCTGTCTATGTGGTCACAGGCAGCCGCAAAAAACCCGATGCAAAATATTTTGTCGGTAAAGGCAAGCTTGAAGAGCTTAAAGGTATTATCGAAGCCTACGAAGCCGATATCGTCTTATTCAATCACCCGCTTTCACCCAGCCAGGAAAGAAACCTTGAAGGCTATCTGGGCGTTCGCGTGGTCGATAGAAATGGCTTGATACTCGATATTTTTGCCCAGCGTGCGCAAACCTTTGAAGGCAAGCTACAGGTCGAACTGGCGCAGTTGCAGCATTTATCGACACGACTGGTACGCGGTTGGACGCATTTGGAGCGTCAAAAAGGCGGCATCGGTTTGCGCGGCCCCGGAGAAACTCAGTTGGAAACCGACCGACGCTTATTGGGTTTACGCATCAAACAGATTCAACAGCGACTGGATAAAGTCGATAAACAACGGCATCAAGGGCGCAGCAAACGAAAAAAAGCCGAAGTGCCGTCGGTTTCTCTGGTGGGATACACCAATGCCGGGAAATCAACCTTATTTAACAGGCTGACTGGTGCCGATATTTATGTTGCGGATCAATTATTTGCGACCTTGGATCCGACCTTGCGCAACTGTCGGCTAAGCAATAACAGCGAGATTGTGCTGGCCGATACCGTGGGCTTTATCCGCCATTTGCCACATGAATTGGTCGCGGCGTTTAAATCCACGTTGCAAGAAGCCAGCGAAGCGGATTTATTGCTGCATGTGATTGATGCGAATGATGATGACCGGGCCGAGACGATATATCAGGTCAATCAGGTGCTGGAAGATATTGAGGCCAATGAAGTCAGGCAACTTCAGGTATTTAATAAAATAGATTTAATGGATGGCATTGGACCGAGGATTGAGCGGGATGATCTTGGCAATCCGACGCGGGTCTGGTTGTCTGCCGAAACCGGACTCGGTGTTGATCTGCTTTTTCAGGCCTTGACCGAAATATTTGCAAATACAAAAGTTCAACGTAAATGTCATTTGCAAGCCGATCAAGGCGATATCAGGGCGAAATTGTTTGCCTGTGCGACGATTATCAGTGAGCTTACCGATGATTTTGGCGGCTGTGAGTTAGTCATTGAGATGGATACTAAATATTTGGGTTTACTGAAAGCGGTTGAGAATGAAGAAATACTTTGAAATAGCATAATGCGCAAAGCTTGTCAGCAATTCTGATTAGCCTAGAAAAATATTTATCCACGAAACCTGTCCTGAGCGCAGCCGAAGGAAACACGAAAGTCGTAGGGCACGCCCTACGAGCAGCGGTTTTCATATTAATCTGGTCTATTCAACAAGCCCAAATACTCATCTTCGCTAATCACCTGCACACCCTTTTCGATGGCGGCAGCGATTTTTGCTGCCCCCACATCCGTTCCTGTGACCAGAAAATTGGTCTTTCCTGTGACTGATGTTCCAACTTTTGCGCCCAGACGTTTGGCTTGCTTGCTCATGTCATCGCGTTTGCCGTGGAGCATCGTGCCGGTAAATACCAAGGTTTTTCCGGAAATTGGACTGATAGCTTGCTGCTGTTCTGCGATAAATGGCGTTGGGATTAAATTAAAGCCTAACTGGTAGACCTGCATAAAATCGGCTTTGATTTTCGCCAGACATTCCACGACGGCAGCACTGGTTTTTTCGGCGAAACCTTCGATATCGATCACGTCCTCAACCGTCAGCTTGAAAATATCCAGCAAATGATGATGTTGCAACAGGCGTTCGCAATTGCCCAAGCCCATACGGTAAATGCCGAAAGCACCTAGAAAACGCCAGTCCTCTATGGCTTCGGTTCTGCTGCGTTGCAATTGATCGAGCAGGTTTTGCGCGGTTTTGTCGCCAAAGCCCATGTTTTGCAATTGCTCAATGTTTAGCTGATAAACGGCGTAAACCGAAGCGATGCCAGAAGCGTGGAGCTTTTCTACCGTTTTTTGCCCGAATCCGTCGACATTGGCCAGCGTTCTGAAAAAATGCTCGATGGTGTTTTCAATTTGCGCCGGGCATTGCGTGGTGTTCAGACAATACAAATAATCGCTGTCCCAGACCAGTTCGCTGCCGCAACTGGGGCAATGCTCAGGTATTTGCGGCGGTTTCGGAATAATGACCCGCTCGATTTTGGGGATTACCAAACCCGAACGCGTCAATTCGATCAAAGTGCCCTCGCCAATACCCAGTTCTTTGACCATGCCGTAATGGTGCGCACTAGCTCTGGAAATCACTGCGCCGCTGAGCTTGGTTGGCGTCAGCTCGGCAACCGGATTAACCCGGCCGGAGCGGGAGGTTTGCGGGGTGACTTTGAGTACGATCACTTCGGCGGTTTCTGCATTGCTTTTATAGGCAATTTGCCAGCGGTGGTGGTGCCGTGTTGCGCCCAGATATTGTTTTATAGTCTCATTATCGAGCAGCTCAAAAACCACGCCATCAACATCGTAATCGACCAGAGTCAATACGGTTTCGATTATCGCGTCGAAATCGGTGCGTAGTTCAGTGGCAGTGCCTTGCCAGGCGGGTAACTGGGAAAACGGGAAAAATACCGCCGCATGGTTTTGTATCGCATCCAAGGCATGCTGTTCCAGGTCTTTTTCCTTGATGATGCTGGCCTGGAAATTCCTGGAATTTTCAAAATACTCGGCTAGATGGCTATTGAAATACGATGAACTGACCACGATTTCACCGGCGCCCTGGCCCCTTTCGCCATTGCCGCCGACTATCAAACCGCGCTCAAACACGCGACTAATATCGGTGCCTTTTCGTCCATCGCCACGCGTGTACAATATTTTTCCGTCATCATAAGCCGCATAACCGTCGAGCTTCGGCGTGGCCCGGATCAGCAACGTAGGCATATCTATATTACAGTCTTCGGCGGCTTTCTCCAGCCGGGTCAGCCATTTTTCGATGCCGCTTTGGGAATAGCTTTTTTCGGTAGACAGCATAAGCTCAGGCAAGGCTACGGTCTTGCCGAGCAAGGCGATTTCAGGTTCGATGTTTTCTAAATAAGGGTGTTGCGGGTGACGTTGTTGCAGTTCTGCCAGAAACACAAAGTCATAAACCGCGTCGGAAATAAGCGGCTCGCCGCCGCGATACAAGGCATTGCAGACTTGCAAAAACGCCAGCAGTTGTGCGTCGTTTAGTTGCTGGGGATCGGCCTGTGTGGCAATTTGAGCGATTAGCTCAGCGGATAATGGGGTTGATTCCAGGTGAACTTGCTGAAGAATTTCTAGCTGGGTATTGTTTAAAGAGGTCATTAGAATATTAGCTTCGCAAGCTCCAGCTTGGGAATTCAGTCTGTCTTGCGAAGCTAGAGCTTCGCCATCTGGGTTCCTAAGCTGGAGCTTAGGAACCCCTGCAGATCACAAACTCTGGCGAATCGCCTGAACGGTAGCTTCGGTCAGTGGCTGTCTTCTATGATCAAGAATCACACCATCCAATTTCTCGGCTAGCAAGTTAATGGTGTCGATGTAGTCGTCAAAAACGGCCGGCGCATCATCCAGGGCTTCCGGCTGCATAAAAAATACGATGCCGGGGCAATAAAACGTGTCTAAATTTTTATCCGGAAACGTGCCCGGCTCAACAATACAGGCTACGCCAAAATCGACTAAGCGGTTAGCATCCAGTCGTTCAAATATTTTCAAACTGCCGTATTCCAGACCGACTGTTTCAAAAGCTTCAACCAGATCAATTCCGTTAAAGTCTTCGTCTGCCTTGGTAATAATGCTGAACTGAATGATCGCTGGTGCAGCAGCGCGTGGCGGCGGCTCTTCGTCATCATCCGGCTCATAATAGTCCTCATCTTCTTCGTCATAATAGCGATCCGCCTTATCATGGGCATGATGATCGTCGTCATGGCTGCTATCCGCTGCCAGCGGTACAGTATCAATATCGTCCTCGGTAACCCGGGGTGATGCAGGCGCCAAGGCGGTATCGTCATCGTAAAACTCCAAGTCTTCCCGTGCTTTTTTATCTTTTATGTAAGCCCAGACCAACATGCCGATCACGACAGCCATGCCGGTCGCTATAATTACAACTCTTAAAATTTCTTTATCCATTAGATTTCCGCCAGACTCACTGCTTCTTCAATATCAACTGCGACCATCCGGGACACGCCCGGCTCTTTCATAGTAACACCTGCCAGCTGTTTTGCAATTTCCATAGTGACTTTGTTATGGGAAATATACAAAAACTGTACAGATGCTGACATCTCTTCGACCATTTTTGAAAATCGCCCGACATTTGCATCATCCAGCGGCGCATCGACTTCGTCTAGTAAACAAAAGGGCGCAGGATTTAGTTCAAAAATCGAGAACACCAGCGCTACCGCCGTTAAGGCCTTTTCCCCGCCGGACAATAAATGTATCGAGCTGTTCTTCTTGCCGGGAGGTCTGGCAATGATGTTTACGCCCGATTCCAGCTCGTCCTGTTCGGTCAATTCCAGATAGGCATGACCGCCGCCGAATAGTTTTGGAAACTTTTCTTGCAAGCCGGTGTTTATTTTATCGAAGGTTTCTTTAAAACGCAGCCGACTTTCTTTATCAATCTTGCTGATTGCCTGATCCAGCGTCTCCAGCGCTTCGATCAAATCGGCATGTTGCTCATTCAAAAAATTCATCCGTTCGGACTGTGCCCGGTATTCTTCTATTGCGGTCAGGTTAATGGTGCCCAATCTTTCGATTTGAGCGACCAACTCATCTACGGTTTTTTTCCAGCTGCGCTCTTCTGCCTGTTCCGGCAAGCTTTGCAGTACGGACTCGACATCAGCATCGATTTCCTTAAGTTGCTCATTGACGGTTTGCTGACGCACCTTGCTTTCCTGCAATTCAAAACGTATCGTATCCAGCGCCTCTTTTTCCTTTTCTAAAGCCCGTTGCAAGCGGATATGCTGTTCGGAGAGTTCGGTTATTGCCGCTTCGCTGTCGTCCTGAAGCTGGCGGTGTTGTTTCAAGCGAATTTCCAGTTGTTCCTTATCCAGCAGCCGTTGCTCCAGCTGTTTTTTCTCGTCATCCATCGGACTTTGCGTTTGTTGCAGATTAAGTTCTAACTCGGCGATGCGTTCGCTAGACTGCTGATGTTGCAGCCGCAACCTATCCAGCTGCTTACCGGTTAAGGTTTCTGAAGAGCGCAGTGATTCAATTTGCGCCTTGAGGCTGTAGACTTGCTGGCGGACTTCATTGGCGGACTGATCTATTTGCTGCTGTTTGGATTGCAGCTCCAGATTTAAGGCGTCCAGAGCCTGTTTTTGTTGCTCCTGTTCGGCCATGACCTGTTCGGCTTGTTCCTGTAACAGCCGGGATTCGGCTATCGTTTCAGAATGCTCGGCGATTTCTCGGCTTATATCGTCAATATCATTGCTGACTTGTGACAGGCGGCGTTGCTGATGTTCCAAGCGGGCTGATTGGGCGCTGAATTCGGCGGTTTTTAGCGACAGTTCGGAACTGAGGCTGTTATCCTGCTGCTGTAAAGCTGCGCTATGAGCTTCCGCGTCTTTCAAGCCGGTTTCGGCGGTTTCCAGCCGGTCTTCAAAGGTTTCAATTTCGAGTTGCAGCTGTTCTTGTCGCTGCTTTAACAGACGTAGGTCTTTTTCGCGCTGCAACACTCCGGTTTTGCTGTCTTTGGCGCGGATGATTTTTATCCAGCCGGGGCCAAACCAGGTGCCGTCGGGAGTGATGACCGATTCATGGGCTTTAAGTTGGGCGGATAACGATCTCGCCGTTTCGACGTCTACGGCGCAGTAAACACCAGATAACAAATTACTCAAGTCCCAAGGG
>CANNNN010000103.1 GCA_947506075.1 Methylococcaceae bacterium | reverse complement strand
TTAAACCGTTGACTTTGCCTACCGCCTCGCCCTCGGTATCAATCAGTATCGTGCCGACCAGCATTTCTTCGAGGATGTTCTCGGGCATTCTGCCGTTACGATGCTCTCTTGCTGCCAGCGCCTGTTCGATATGCACCCGGTCGCAAATCGGCTGACTGTCCCGCTTACAAAATAGGTTGGCTTCGCCGATAATTTCCAGTGAATCTTTGATCCTTGCGGAAAAATGATGCTGGTTTTCCGCAAGTCGACAGCTGTGCTCGATCAGGCATTCTATGGCCGATTGAGTTATCGGTTGAGCGCCGGAATCTGCGGCTTGCTTGATCATCAACAAAATAAAGCGCTGCATGGTCTGATCATTACGCGGAATGTAGTTATCAAAATCGGCAAGGATTTTAAACATTTCGTTAAATTCATCATCCAGCTCTTCCAACAGATAATAAATATCCCTGGAGCCGACCAGAATCACTTTGACGTTTAACGGAATGACTTCGGGCTTCAGGGTAATGGTGTTAATGCCCAGATCCGAATATGGCGACTCAATTTCTATGCGGCCGGATTGCAGTGCGCGCTTAAGGCCTTCCCAGACAAACGGATAATTCAGCAGTTTTTCGGCATCGAGTATCAAATAGCCGCCATTAGCTTTGTGCAGGGAGCCCGCACAAATCCGGCGATAATTGGTGACCAGTGTGCCCTGGTCGCTGACATATTCGATGCGGCCAAACAGGTTTTGATAGATAGGATGCGGCTCGTAAATAACCGGCGCACCCAATTCCAGCCTGTTATCAACCAGGATATTGGGCGCGTACAGCTCGGTCAGCAACAACCGTTTACTGGTATTGTCCTGTGGTTCCGGCGTCCGGCTCGGCATCAGGTAGTCGGTAATGGTGCTGCTGAGGTTTTTTTTAATTTCCGCCAAAAAGCTGATTACATCATCGATATTCTGGTAGCTGTCATTAAGCTCGGCAAACAGCGGCTCTATCGCCAGGCTGATCGTATCATTATCCAGCTGCTTGATTTTTTCAATCATGGCCCTGCGCCACTGAGGCAGTTCCAGCAATACATCGCTCAGATATTCTTCCAGCTCCTCAACATGTTTGTGAAATATTTCCCGCTCGGGTAATGGCAACTGGGTGAATTGATCTTCATTCAGCGCCTTGTTGTCCCGGATAGGCGCAAAAGAAATCGATTCATTCTCTCTGAATAACGCAATGTTTAAAGTCTGGGATTTTTTATCGACCAGATCGATAGCATTGTTATAGTACTGGTTGTACTGTCGTTCGATCGCGCTCTTCTTTTGCTGGTAGGTAGGGCTTTCAAAAGCGGCAGGAAAAGTCGCCAACAGATTATCGATTAACTTTTCGATGTCTCTGCTGAGTATAGCGCCCTGCTCGGCTGGTAACTCTAGGGCTACCGGTTCTCTTGGATTATCAAAATTATCGACATATGCATAGGAGGGCGGAGCACCCAGCATTTTAGCCTGGGCATAGAGATGGTTGGTAATCATCGACAAACGGCCCAAGCCCGGCTCGCCCATCACAAAAATATTGTAACCTGGATTGCTCATCGCAACACCAAACTCCAGCGCCGACTGGGCTCTGGACTGACCCAGGATAGTGTCGGGCTGTTTAGGTGCGGCCGGGAACTCAAAGCCAGTCAGATCGACATTTAGTTTCAGTGACTCTAGGGGAAGCTTTAAGGTATTAGACATTTGATCAGAAGTTCTCGGAATGCAAAAAAGCGACAATTCTATCATTTTTTATCACGCCGCCGGTAAAACAACGCGGAAAAACACCTCTGAAACCAGAAGCAAAAATTTTCGGTTATCCACGACCAAGTCAAGCTAAAAACAGCAATTAGACCACGAAAGACAATAAATAAATCAAGAGGTTGTATTGGTGCTTCTATTCGTCCTTTGGCTGATGGTCTGGGTTTTAGTACCTCTTTGAGAAATTTCGTGCTTTTCGTGGGCAAAAAAGATTTTTATTGGATCAAAGGCAATAATTGACACCGATAGCGCCGCCTAAGCAATCGGCAAGCAGCAGGTTGTTAGATGACAGATTGCAGATAGCAGTACCATAAAAAAAACAGTACAATACCCTGCGTCAGAAAACAGATGTTGAGTTAAGGGATTCCTAGTATTAGGTTGTCCGGTTATCAATATTGTAGTTCTGTGTTAACCGTAAGTTTTTATTTTAGGAGTTTCAAAATGGCAACAGGCACTGTAAAGTGGTTTAACAACACGAAAGGTTTTGGTTTTATTGCACCGGCTGATGGCGGCGAAGATGTTTTCGTTCACCATTCCGTGATTCAAGGCGATGGCTTCAAAACTTTGACTGAAGGCGATACGGTCACTTTTGACATCGAATCAGGTCCAAAAGGCTTAACCGCCACCAATGTTTATCCCAAATAAATAAGGGATAGGCAGGATTAAAAAGGCCCTTGTGACTTATCACAAGGGCCTTTTTTGTGTAACCGATTTTTAATCGGTTACGGCACCAGGCTTGCAATTCCGTCACGCTCCACAGCAGCAACGATTAAACAGCCGAACGGATAAAAAACAATACTTCGTAGTGTTCGTAGCGATTTTTCTATTTAAAGCTATTTTAAAGGACGGCCTTTGGCGTCTTTATTGATCTGCCCGCCAAATAGCAAAATGCTTTCAACAAAGGCCCAAAGCATAGCAAATCCAGGCAGTCCGGTGACATAAAGCACCACTGTCAATATTAGCTGAATGATAGCCAGTCGATAAAATCCCAAATAAAACCGATGCGCTCCTGACCAGCCCAAAATCAACGCCAGACCAGCGGCCAGATACTTGTATTTAACGGCTTTAGGGGGTTCCAAATAGGCGCCTACCAGATTAATATTATTCGCAACAGTTCCTTCAGCCACAAAGTTAACGTCATCGCCTTCGTCCGGCGGCACATCCGCTACCCAATTACCCTCTACCTGAAACGTAAACGATGCCCCCTCACTTATTATGACCCCTGATTGCGTGTCAGGATCATAGCTTTCAATCTGTCCAATCATTTATCTTCCACCTTAATAAAACAACATTATTCATCATATAAGCGTACGGCTAATACATCACACAGCGCATGATGCAATACGCCATTCGCGGTTGACCCCAGCAACAAGGCAAAACCATGCCGACCATGTGAACCGACCACGATTAAATCGACCTTGTTTTCTTCAGCAACCCTGATTATTTCCAGTTTAGGGCTACCTGTTTCCATCCACCGGCAGTCGTCAGCAATAGCCAGTTTGTCAGCCAGCTTGGACAACCTCTTTTTTGCCACTGCCAGTAACTCGGCCGTTAAATCGAGATCAAAAGGAATAGTCGATCCATAAGCCGCATCGGTAATTAGCAAATTGTCCATCACATGCACAATACTCAGTTTTGCCTGATATTTATCGGCCAAATCCTTTGCTCTATTGGCAACCACCTCGCCATGCTCGGAAAAGTCAGCCGCCAGTAATATATGTTTGTAATTTTCCATTATTCCTCCTAATTTAACAAAGCCATCACCCGATAAGAACCCAGTAGGTATAAAAACGCCAAGCCTAAACTAAAAGTCCAGGATTGTCCCGAGGCATTGCGAATGATATGCCCGGTAACCGTCCAATGCCAAAGCATTAGAGCTAGCGTTATAATAAACGACAATAAAACGGCTTTGCCAGTCATCATAGAGCCCATTCCTGGCAGGGCAAAAAAACTAATCAACGCATCAGTCCCCAGCAAGGCAGTAGTCGTTTGATAAAATCGCTGTCGCTTGCGACTCATATATAACATAAGCCAGCCAAATCCGACAATCAGTACGGCCGAGACCAGGGACTGTAACAGCGAAAAAAACCAGCCCGCCTGAAGACTTATCATCAAAAAACTGACGCAAACATTTACAATAACCAATGCCCGAAACAGCCATAATGAAGAGGGCAAATCCTGAGGGCCTTTTTTAAACAGACAAATATCAAATAATAGCTTTATGAGTTCAAACATGATTTTCCTGTTATCTTAGAAAAAATCGATTTGTTATTTAACAGCTTCGATTTTTTCCTCGGCCTCCATCCAGACAGCTTCTGCGTCATCCAGCGCTTTATCGACTTTTATCTTTCGTTCCATCAGCTGTTTTAAGTGCATTTTTTCCGATTCGGCATAAATCTCAGGGTCGGCCAATTGCTGTTCCAGTTGCCGCTGTTCATTATGATATTTTTCAACGGCAATTTCAGCTTTTTTCAGCGCATCAAATAACGGTTTATGTTTTAGCCGACGCTCTGCATCCAACTTGCGCTGGTCTTTACGCGATACCAACGGCTCAGTAGCAACATCAATTTTTTCTTCGCCTTTTTTCTGTTCGGTCAGCCATAGTCGATAATCGTCAAGATCGCCATCGAAGGCTTGCACCTTGCCGCCTGACACCAATAACAACTGGTCGGTCACCGAACGTAATAAATGCCGGTCATGCGAAACCACCACTATCGCGCCTTCATATTCCTGCAAGGCCACGCTCAAGGCGTGACGCATTTCCAGATCAAGATGGTTGGTCGGCTCATCCAGCAGCAATAGATTGGGATTTTGATAAACCAGTAGCGCTAGAACCAGCCGCGCTTTTTCGCCGCCGGAAAAGGGTTTAACAGCTTCCATCACCTTGTCGCCGCGAAAATCGAAACCGCCCAGAAAATTGCGTAAATCCTTTTCGGTCGCCTGTTTATCCAGTTGCTGCAAATGCCACAACGGGCTTTCATCAACGCGCAACTGCTCCAGTTGATGCTGGGCAAAATAGCCTATTTTCAACGCTTCCGCTTCATTTCTGGAACCTGACAAGGGCTGCATATCGCCTGCCAGAACCTTGATCAGACTGGACTTACCCGCACCATTGGGGCCCAGCAAGCCGATACGGTCACCCGGCGAGATGGATAATCCCGCCTGTTTGATTACGCAGCTTTGCCCGTAGCCTATATCGACCTTATCCAGTGTCAATAACGGATTGGGCATTTTACCCGGCTTGGCAAAGCTAAAATCGAACGGCGAATCGACATGCGCCATCGCGATCAGTTCCATACGTTCCAGAGCCTTGATCCGGCTTTGCGCCTGCCGGGCTTTGGTTGCCTGCGCTTTGAAGCGATCGACAAAGCTTTGCATGTGGGCGATTTCGCGCTGCTGCTTTAGAAAGGAGGACTGTTGTTGCGCCAGTTTTTCGGCGCGCATCCGTTCAAAAGCCGAATAATTGCCGGTATAAATTTCGGCCTTACCCTGTTCGATATGTACGATGTGATCGGTGATGGTGTCCAGAAAATCCCGGTCATGAGAAATCAGCAACAAGGTGCCGGGATATTTGCATAGCCAGTCCTGCAGCCAGATCACTGCATCCAGATCCAGATGGTTGGTCGGTTCGTCGAGCAGCAATACATCCGAACGGCACATCAAAGCCTGAGCCAGATTAAGCCGCATCCGCCAGCCGCCGGAAAAGGAGTTGACCGCATTGTTTTCCTGATCGGCGGTAAAACCAAGGCCGTTCATCAACCGCGAGGCCCTGGCCTGTGCGGTATAGCCGCCGATGATATCCAAATCCGCATGCAGTTTTGCCTGCTTCAAGCCGTCATCAGCCTGTTCGGCGGCAAGCAACTGGGCTTGTAAACGGCGTAGTTGCTGATCGCCGTCTATCACATAATCAATTGCGGAACGGGTTGTCGCCGGCGTTTCCTGGGCAACATGGGCGATTTCGAGTCCTGGCGGCATCGAAAAATCGCCTTCATCCAGATGCAGTTCGTTTTTGACCAGCGCAAAAAAGCTGGACTTGCCTGCGCCGTTTGCGCCGGTAAAGCCTACTTTTTGGCCTTTGTGAATGGTAAATGTGGAGTTGGCGAACAATACCCGTACGCCACGGCGCAAGGCTATATTTTTAAAATTTAGCATGGAAAATAAAGGTGAAAGATTAAAGACTCAAGGAGAAGGTAAAAGTAGGGTACGCGATGCATACCCTACGAGGCTTTGTTTTTTCTTCTTTGACCTGCTTTACGCAAACCGCTCAATCATTTTTTCCGCCTGCTCGGCAAATTGCTCAAGATTGCCTTTTTTAACGGTTTCTACCGGAATCACCAGCGCGGTACTTAAATTAATATAGATATAAACATAGTGTTTGCCGTATTCGACTCGGACCAAATCGCCCCAGGCCATTTTATGTTTGCCGCTGGGTGATTTTTCCAACAGATAATTGGGGTTAGCCGGATCTATGCTCAGCGTATAAGTGCCGAACATATTGATCTTTTCTTTATGGGTATAGTTTTTAAGTATCTGCCTGCGCAGATCCAGCATCATTATTTTGGGCGACAGCAGTGCCCACAGCACGGCAATAACGACGATGTAGCCGGATGAGTTCAAATCGCGATAATAAAAATAATAAAATGAACTAATAATTCCCATAATGCCAGGTACTATCCAGCGGTTTTTTCTGATATTGTTTTGTATATCTTCATTTCTCATGAATTGTATTTCATTAAAATGGATTAAATCTTCTTCGCGGAATTCGTATTCAATTTCAAACATATTATTATTCTTGATAAAGTTATAGAAAAATTCTAGTGCATTTTTATTTTTGCATAAGCGCTGCGTCTAAATAGATTAGAAAGGGTCAGCATTGCCGTTCTAAAATAACCATGGATCGCCACCTGATGCATTTTATACAAGGACAGGTAAACCACTTTGGCGATAAAACCGCCAATACTGACCGAGCCCATCAGATTGCCCATCAGGTTGCCGACCGTGGTGTATTTGCCGAGGGCTACCAGTGACCCGTAATCGAGATAATCATAGTTCACCAGGCTGCCGCCCTGTAAGCGATTGACTATCGATTTACATAAGGTCGAGGCCTGCTGATGCGCAGCCTGGGCCCGAGGTGGCACATTGCCGTCATGGCCCGGCCAGGGACAGGCCGCGCAATCGCCCATCGCGAAAATAGCGTCATCATTGGTTTTTAACGTCGAATCGACGACCAACTGATTGATCCTGTTGACTTCCAGCCCATCCAAGTCTTGCAGCCAATCCGGCGCCTTAATGCCTGCCGACCAGACTTTAAGATCGGCCGGAATTATTTCACCATCAAGGGTATGAACGCCGTCTTTGGTTACCTCAATTACCCGCCGCCCCAATTTAAGGTCTATGCCCAGCTTGATCAGTTGTTGTTGTGTGGCCTGGGCTAATTTGCCGGGCAATGCAGGCAACAATTGATTAGCCGCTTCAATAATGGTCAATTTAACATTGCTGGACTCATCCAGTCCATAAATCGCCAGCATATCGGTCACTTCGTGCAATTGCGCCGACAACTCGACGCCGGTCGCGCCCGCACCAATGATAACGATAGATAAACTTTTATCACCGGCTTTGCTAGCATGGCTTTTGATATAGGATTCAACCAGTTGCTTTTGAAACTTGAAAGCCTGTGCAGTGGTATCCAGAAACAGGCAATGTTCTGCTACCCCCTTGATATTGAAGGTATTGCTAATGCTGCCGACCGACATCACTAGCGTGTCGTATCCAAAAGTGCGACTGGGGATTAATTCTTCGCCGCTATCATTAAGCATAGGGCTGACATAAATTTCCTTTTTTTGCCGGTCCAAGCCTTCCATTTTACCGAGCCTGAAGCGAAAATGACTCCGATGCGCCTGGGCCAGATATTCAAGCTGTTCGGATTCATCCAGCGTACCCGCTGCAACCTCATGCAACAGCGGTTTCCAAATATGCGTCGGCGCAGCGTCCAGCAACATCACTTCGGCCAAACCTGTTTTGCCTAATTTTTTACCCAGGCTAGTAGCCAGCTCAAGACCCGCAGCCCCACCGCCAACAATCACTATCTTATGTTTTTTATTATTATCAGTCACTGTTATCCCCCCTCTAAAAATCATTATTTTTCTGTACTATAGCATTATATCCAATCAACACCATGCTGACCGGTTTTGCACAGCATGGATTTGCAATGGTCTGGATTTTTAGATTTACTGACGAGCACACTTACATTAAGAGCTGTTGTATTGAACATAGATTGAGCCTCATCTTAAGCCTTTCGTCAGTGAAAAATAATTCAACTATACCAAAGATTTAAAGCAGATTTACATGTACGCGGATTATTTAACCCGACGCTGGTTCAAGATCGCTATCGGACATGCAAAACAGCGTAGCTACGGCCAGAAACATACTCAGTTGTCAGACTAAGTCAACGAAGTGCGACTCTGCGCAGTGAATGCTGCTAAACTCTAAAAACAATCTGTCTCGCTTAAATAAGGATAAAAATGAAAGTCATCATACTGGCATGCAGTGCTTTTTTAGTAATGACCGGGTGTGCATCTACAGATCATTTGTC
>CANNNN010000102.1 GCA_947506075.1 Methylococcaceae bacterium | reverse complement strand
TTGGAAAAATGCGTGTATTCAGCGCCCTCAATCCTTACCGGCAGTATCGCCGCTGCCGATTTATCGGCGACCATGCCGGTGCCGTCGTAAATTTTCATCATCGAACCGGTCACGGTAATGCGACCTTCCGGAAAAATCACAGTGCGGGTATCTTGTTGCAGATGATGAATCAAATCCTTTAAGGATAAAGGATGGGTCGGATCCATCGGAAATACGCGGGATAAGCTCAGAAAAGGCTTTAGCCACCAGCGCTGGGAAATCTGGGTATTGATCGCAAACGTGATGTCGTCGGGTAAAAATACTCCCAACAGTAAAGGGTCCAGGAACGAAGTGTGATTGGATATAATCAGGACGCGTTTCCCGGCTTTTTGATAGTTGTCCAGACCTTTTATTTCAACCTTGTAAATCAAGGTTAACAGCCAGCGTAAAAATTTTTTTAGCATGATGGTGCCTCCTTGCACCATTTTAGCAGATGTTTTATTTTAGTCGGCATATCTATGGTCACAGCGGCGGCGAAGTCCCAAGGTTTTTTGTTGACGCCTAACGCCTAACCGCCCCTCAAACGATTAATTTTGGCTACATAAGGTACCGGCAAAAGTGGTTTGTTCATAAAGTGCATTGCCTGTGATCTCAAGGTGTCCCTTGCCGCCATTGTATATTTTGCTACCGTCCACCATGGTTAAATTCTCTTTACTGTTTGCGAGCAAAGTCATATCCGTTGTAAAAACACGACCTAATTCATCAGAGCCTGCATTAAGACGGATAACGCTTGCCGCTGTCAAAATAGCAGGATCATTGATGGCGTTCGCAGTCAAACCGGAATAAGACGTTCCTGTGACCTGTATATTGCCAAGCGTGGCCGTTAAGGTACTTTTAAAACAGGTGCCGGGAAATCCTAAAAAATTTACATCCGGAAAATGTCCCAGCTGTTCTTGCTTAATATTACAAGCCGGATCAGGAAGTAATGGTGCAATGGTTCCAGTTATAGTTTTACAGTTATATTTAACTGATGTCTGATGCTCATTATCTGCCAGCGCATTGACAGAAATTACAGATAACAAAATAGCAGGAATTAACGTGAGATTTTTCATGAATTAGGTTGCCTTAAAATTAATAGCTGGTCTTTCGCAAGACTTAGTTTGATGGTTTGACAAGAATGAGCAGGTGCTTTGCGCATATCATTATCTGCAAGGCTTACAACTCAAACCTACAGTAACACACGCAGTACATATTAATAACATTAAATGCCGTTGGTTAATGTCTGGAGTTCAAATTCAGGAGCCGATAGAGCAGAACAGTAGTCCATTAGCATTAATAGGCCGGTCCAAGTGCCTTCAGAAATTAAAGCTCCTCGCTCGTCATGTACATCCAAGCCATGCCCCTTGCACGCTCTACGCTCAACATCAGGGATAGCAGACAATCACCATGCTTTTATATCAATCTAAAAATCAGTGCCTTACAAAATGCTTTCACTTTTAATGCTCACCAACCGCGCTACCCTGCCCCATTTCTTAAGCATCCTGCTTTATTTCGTGTCAAAATATGCGTTTATCTTAATGTATTAAATCGAGAACTTTACGTCTTTATGAAAATTGCCATTTTATCCCGTAACCCCAAACTGTATTCGACCTCTCGATTGGTTAAAGCCGCAGAAGATCGAGGTCATACGGTACGGGTTCTGGATGTATTGCGTTGTTATATGAACATTACTTCACATAATCCATCAATTCATTATCGGGGCGAAGACTTAACGGGATTCGATGCCGTTATTCCCCGGATTGGCGCTTCAGTCACTTTCTACGGGACTGCCGTTTTAAGACAATTCGAAATGATGAACGTATTCCCGTTGAACGAATCGGTAGCGATATCACGCTCCCGCGATAAATTAAGGTCAATTCAACTGCTGGCCCGAAAGGGTATTGGCCTGCCGGTAACCGGTTTTGCTAATAATCCTGACGATATTGAAGATCTGATTGCTCAAGTTGGCGGCGCTCCACTGGTGATTAAATTGCTTGAAGGTACGCAAGGCATCGGCGTGGTTTTGGCCGAAACCCATAATGCCGCCGAGAGTGTTATTCAGGCGTTTATGGGGCTTAAAGCCAATATCATGGTGCAGGAGTTCATCAAGGAAGCCGGCGGCAGTGATATTCGCTGTTTTGTGGTTGGCGACAAAGTCGTTGCAGCTATGAAACGCCAGGCAACGCCAGGTGAATTTCGTTCCAACTTGCACCGTGGCGGTTCTGCAACTTTAGTCCGTTTAACGCCCGAAGAACGCTCTACTGCGGTGCGCGCCGCTAAAATTATGGGACTGAATGTCTGCGGTGTCGATATCCTGCGTTCTAATCACGGCCCGGTCATTATGGAGGTCAATTCATCACCGGGACTACAAGGCATTGAGAATGCCAGCGGCAAAGATATTGCCGAGTTAATCATTAATTTTATTGAAAAACGCTTTGAAACAATGGAACTGTCTAAAGACAAATCGCCTACTAACAGTGACACCAGAACCCGTACGCGAGGTAAAGGTTAAAGGTGCAGTCTAGCAACAAAACCCGTAATCCGGCTTCCATTTTAAATCTGAGCAAGTTTAACGATAACTTCCTTAGAAAAAAGGTTATCTGTCCGTCCTTAATTGGGTAGCCCGTCTTTTCAATTACCTTAAGAAGGCAAAATATGTCGGATTTTAAAAAATACCAATGTCTGGAATGTGAGCATATCTATGATGAAGCCAAAGGCGACCCGGATAGCGGTATTGCACCGGGAACCCGTTGGGCGGACATTCCGGATAGCTGGGATTGCCCGATCTGCGGCGCACCAAAAAATTTTTTCAAGTTAATGGACGAAACTAACGCTTGAATCAGGAGCATCGACATGAAACATAAGCGTCTTTTAACATTTACCCAAACAGTCCAAACCATTATTCCGGTACTGCTGATTTTATGTCCTTTATCCGTCGCTGCCGACAATACCTGGAGCTATCACCAGGAAAGCGACCGCTTAAGCAATAAAACCTTTAGCTTTGCCCAATCACCGTTGCCGCCTCGCGGCCTCTATGACTACATCCGGATGGAAATTATCTGCAAGGACAATATCTTGCAAGTGGCTGTTGACGCTGACAACTTAATCGCCTCGCAAGGCCGCGCCTTTGGTTTTGAATACCAGATCGACAAGAATCCCCCCGTTAAACTTCAAATGAAAACCTTTAAGGACACCAAACGTAGAGGCTACACGGAAGAATCCGCCAAACGTATCGTCGACGATATGCTGACCGGGCAATCCATTTTTATTCGCGTCAATACCATGATACGCACGGTTTTGTCCGCCGCAATGCCGCTGGACAACGCTGCCGAACCGATTAAACAGGTCATTGCCGATTGCGGCCTAGCCTTACCCTCGCATGCCGTCGGTGATGCCGCCTATAGCCTAATAGAATTTGAACAGGCTTTTAAGCAACTGACTTCAGATCAACAGCAACAAGTACTGGGTAAAATAAAACAAATGATGTTACTTCAGCAACCAAAAACAGAACCCTAAGCTGGCAGCTCACCATTAAAAACCTAGACAAATCATTTATTCGATGAAAAAAAGCTATTTTTCATACAGATACCAAGCTACGGGGCATCACCCTTTGATTAACAGCCTACAGCTTGGCTTTAACCATTTGATAAACCTCTTCTGCTGCCGCATCTGCGCCATTTAAGATCGCCTCCAGTTCGGCGATTTTCGCATCAGCAAATACTCTATCCTTAAGACCGCCAGCATTGATATAAACATTTAGCGCCGCACTTTTTAAACCGCCATAGCCGGCCATTGCGGCGACGCCGGCATCACTGATTACGCCTGCATTACCCTTATCAACTGCAATTTTGCTTAACACAATGACTTCTGCGCAAGCCTGTGCACAGGCCAATGGAACCTGTGTCGCTTCTTTTAAGACTGCCTGAATGGCCGCACTGCGCATCAGTTTTTCTTCCTCGGAATCTTTTGGCAAACCGTAGGTCGACATCAAACGCTCAAACACATCAACATCGGCCTTAATCATCCCTGTCAACTGCTCACGCAACGCTTCTGATTTTTCCAGTAATGCCCACATCTCAACTTCGACCTCAGCGTATTTAGGCTTGCCTATCGTCAAATTACAAACCATGCTGATTAACGCTGCGGCCTGGGCACCCATAACCGCCGCCGCACTGCCGCCACCTGGTGTCGGCGCTTTGCTGGCCAAGTCATCCATAAAGGTTTGAACAGATTTGTCTTTTATTTCTTTCATGTATTAGGCAACTCGCAATAAAATACTTAATGTTAAGGAATGAAAATTTATTAACTCATCCAGAGGCTGATGGTAGTCGCTCAACTCCGGCACAGAGTCCAAATCTGGCTTTGGATACGATTGTTTTATTTAATCACTTGCAAACAAGGCAAAACCAATAGTTCAAGTTACTGTGTTTCATTGAATTGCTGATTGAGTAATAACGAAATAAGTTTAATCGGTGTCGGGTTCCCCCTTAAATATCCTGCTTAAGTAGCTCAAAAATTCGGCTAATCGCACCTTGATTTTGCAGTACGAACGCCCGGCCTTTTTCGGCTAAGCCTTGCCGGTAAGCGGGGTCTGCGTATAACGCAATAATCGCAGCGAATATTTCGTCCTGATTCTGACATTGTATTGCCGCGTCCTGCCTTAACACACCTTCCGCTATTTCTTTAAAATTTGCCATATACGGCCCAAACAAAACAGGAATTCCAAGCGCTGCCGGCTCAAGAATATTGTGCCCACCAACCTCCACCATACTGCCGCCGACAAACGCTACGTCAGCGGCAGCATAAAACATCTTTAGCTCACCCATCGTATCGACCAGATAGACATCGGTATAGGGCTGACAAGCTTCGCCGGAACTACGCGTTACCCCGGCCAACGGATACTGCTCGTACAGTTTTTTTACTTCCGAAAAACGCTCGGGGTGTCTGGGCACAATCACCAGTAATAACTCAGGAATTCTCTGTTTAATTTTTTTATAGATTTCAAGAAATACAGCTTCTTCGTCTTTATGGGTGCTGGCGATCAGCCAAACAAAGCGCTTACCCAATAAATCAGTTTTTAACTGCAGACCTTGCTTGATCATTTCCATGGGCACTTCAACATCAAACTTGATATTTCCTATCGCTCTGACTGTTTCGGTTTTTGCGCCAATCGCGACAAAGCGGCGGGCATCATCCTGGGTTTGCGCTGCAATCAATTTAACCTCAGCTAATGCTGGATAAATAAGACTGGGGATTTTCTGATAACCGCTCGCAGATTTTTCCGATAAGCGGGCATTGATAATATACAAGGGAATTTTGTTTTTACCGCAACAGGCAAAAAGATTGGGCCAAATTTCAGTTTCCATGATGACGGCTATTCTCGGCTCAAAACACCGCATAAACCGACTGACTGCATCGGGCAGGTCATAGGGCAAATAAA
This sequence comes from Methylococcaceae bacterium, assembly GCA_947506075.1. Taxonomy (GTDB): domain Bacteria; phylum Pseudomonadota; class Gammaproteobacteria; order Methylococcales; family Methylomonadaceae; genus Methylobacter_A. The sequence continues at coordinate 2,906 of CANNNN010000102.1, read as the reverse complement.
CATGCTCGACATCCGGCATCACTGCTTTAACACGGGCTGATCCTGTCGGTGTTGTGGTCGTAATCAGCAATCTTGCCTTGGGATAATGCTGCTGAATTTTCCGAACTAGCGGAAATAAAGCTTCGGCTTCACCTACGGAAACCGCATGAAACCAAATGACATTCCGGGGAAATTTTTTATGATAGAGAGCGAATCGCTCGCCCCATCGGGATCGATAGGCGGGTGCTTTAAGACTACGCCAGCTTAGACGCAGCAGTATTAGCGGGACTAACAGATAAAACAGGCAGGCGTAAAAAACTCGCATAGTGAACTGATTCAAGGTTGCAAGTCATCCTTGCAACCTTGAATCTTTCGCCTTAAACTTTAATTATGCTTCAGCAGCAATTTTAATAGGCATTTTAACGACTACATCGGTATGACAGTTAATATCGATCACATATTCACCGATCAGGCGAATAACACCCTGAGGTAAGCGAATTTCATGTTTTTCAACCGCAACACCCGCTGCAGTAATCGCATCAGCAATATTCTGCGTACCGACTGAACCGAACAACCTGCCTTCATCACCCGCTTTATGAGTAATGACCACCTGTAGCTTGCTCAGGGAATTGGCGCGCGCTTGAGCCGCTTTCAGCTTTTCAGCTGCCGCTTTCTCAAGTTCTGCACGACGCACTTCAAACTCAGCAATTTTAGCAGCTGTTGCTGCAACAGCCTTGCCGTAAGGGATAAGATAGTTTCTGCCATAACCTGATTTGATCTCGACTTTATCGCCCAGATTACCCAAGTTTGCTACCTTTTCAAGAAGAATAACTTCCATCTTTTATTACCTCAGTATCGGATTTAATCCGGTTATTTTTTGCGCCATCAAGGCGCATGTTGATTCGAAATTTTATTTCGTAAGTTCATCCACGCATCACTCAGTCCAACTAAAGCAACAGGCAGCATGGCATGGGGTATCAAAAACAAGGTTACATAAAACATCGGAACCATAAATCGGCCCAGCTTCATCGATGCAAACAGAGCATGCAGTACCGCCGTTCCGATAAATACGTACAACACCAACAGCAAGATAGTGATATTCCACGCTATTTCAGAAAGCACACCGGAACTTAAGGCGGCGATAACCACCACGACAATACTGCCTAATGCCAGCCGTGGATGCGTATTTAATGACAAAAATTCTTGCTTAAATCCGCCAGGGTTATACAGTAAAGCCTGCCACCATCGGGCCAGAAACAGACCGAATAGCAACCCAAACACCGAGGCAGCTGCAACGATGCCGGTCATGTAATGGGACAAAACATCCAAGGTATGCGTAATATCAACAACCGGGGCATTCGGAGGCACCATTTGTGTGAGTATAGCCTTCCACATCACAGCCAAATCTGCATTATAGAGATAAAAACCAATCACCCCCAGCACGCCCAGCAATACCGCAATTTCAACTGCAAGAGATAAATACCGCCCTTCCCTCAAGATGATTGAAATCATCCAGACAGGAAGCCACAGCACCATTCCATAAAGCAATACAAACTGAAAATTGCCTACCAGGAAATACCCCAAAAGCCCGGCTACCGCAGTCGAACAGCCCAAAACGATCAAGCCTTCAACAGCTCCCCGCCTTAACGTAACCAGAGCGACAGAGGCCGAACTTACTATACTTACCGGGGGCATGATCAGCGACACTATAGCGAGGGTTGCAGCCACTATCATGGCCTGCATCCTTCCCCGCATAATGTACTCCGCTAAAAAGCCCACCGATGTCCTGACTTTTACTTGTGAGCGTCGCAGAAAGGCAGTAATGCAATAAAACGAGCACGTTTAATTGCTACGCATAACTGTCTTTGGTATTTAGCGCTGGTTCCTGTGATACGACTAGGGACAATTTTACCGGTTTCAGTAATGTAATCGCTTAATAAATCCAGGTCTTTATAATCAATCCCTGTTCCACCTTCTGCACTGAATCGGCAGAATTTTTTGCGTCTAATGTTACGTGCCATATTAATTCTCGTAAATCCAAGTGTTAAAGGTTTTATTCAGCAGAGACTGTGTCTGCATCAAGATCTTCGTCGAGTTCATCAAGAACAACTACGTCATCTTTGCTAGCTAATGTTAACGCTTCCGCTTCTCTAGCCGCAGCATCTTTTGCTCTTGATTCAGCCACTTTGTTTTCTTCGGCTGTTGCTGTTGCAATAATAGAAACCTCAGTAATGGCTGCTTTTTGCAATAAAGTCATACTACGCAAAATGGCATCATTAAAACGAAAGCCACTTTCCAACTCTTCCAAAGTCGGTTGGTCGCATTCAACATTCATCAACACATAATGTGCTTTATGAATTTTCTTGATCGGATAAGCCAGGTGTCTACGACCCCAGTCTTCCAGGCGATGGATCTTACCGGATGAGGCTTCGATAGTTGATCTATAACGGTCAATCATCGCTGGAACCTGGGAACTCTGGTCAGGATGGACTAAAAAGACAATTTCATAATGTCGCATTTTTTTTCCTTTCGGTTAAGCCTCCCACCTCTGTCTTATAAAGATGGTGAAGCAAGGAGGGGCGAACAGCCCCTTAAGAACCGCGCATTGTAAATGTTTTTTTAGCTATTGGAAAGTACATAATGATGATTTAAAGGGTATTTAACCAAAATGGACACATCGATTTACGCCCAACAGACTGCTCTGCCCTGTATTTCTTAAGCTGCTTTGATGCATGACGGGCTTTGCAAGCCCGTTTTACCCAGACAAGGTAAACTGCCGAAGCCTTCAAACATTTCGATCGGAGCTGCAAACTCCGACCGGCTTCGTATTTTATTTACAATAACTTAGAAGACATTTGTACACGTTTCCCGCACCTCTTTAATCTCCAGAGCAATTTCTCTACGCATACGAAAATCCCGACGGGTAT
>CANNNN010000101.1 GCA_947506075.1 Methylococcaceae bacterium | reverse complement strand
GGCGATAAAGGATAAATAAAGGCTAAAAAGCATTACTCCTTTCATCTTTTGCCCTTCGCCTTGTCATCCGCCTTCCATTTTTAAACTACCGAGTGTACGATGTTTTTTGAATTAGCCGCCTTAGCCTATCTAATCGATATGGTATTTGGCGAATTCCCCAGTAAACACCCGGTCTCATGGATGGGGGATTTTATTGCCGCTTTTGAGCGGCGCTTTTACCGTAACCTGATGTTTCCCGGCGCGCTACTGGTGCTCTGCTTAATAACACTGACTTTATTGATCAGCCTCAGCCTGGTTTATCTTTGCAGTCTTTTTCCAGACTGGTTATCACTGATAACTCTGGCGATGTTTGCCTCCACCGGGCTTGCGATGAACATGCTGCATGAAAGCGTCGCCGCATTATTAACCGCTCAGCAACCCAAACAGGCCTTAAGTTATCTGGTCAGCCGTGATACAGCAGACATGACAGAAACCGAAATCTATAAAGCCGGTCTGGAAACCTGGGCAGAAAATCTCAGCGATGGCGTTATCGCGCCGCTGTTCTATTTAACATTGTTCGGCTTGCCCGGGATTGCCGTCTATAAAGCCATCAACACGATGGATTCGATGATTGCCTATAAAACGGAACGCTATTTTTATTTTGGCAAAACGGCCGCGCTAGTCGACGACATAGCCAATTACATTCCGGCCCGGCTGACCGCCTTGCTGATGGTATTGTTGGCAACAGACAAAGCACGGGCCTGGCAATGTTTATATAGCGACGGCAACAAGCTGGAAAGCCCAAATGCCGGCTACCCGATTGCGGCAATGGCGGGCGCCTTGGGCGTTGCCTTGGGCGGCAATGCCAGTTACCACGGATGTATCAAACATAAACCGACCCTGGGTTTGCCTGTCAAGCCGGTCGACAAATCCACCTTAAGCCAGGCCTTGCAGATGAAAACAGGTTTTAATATGATGATTCTTGGCCTATTGGCAGTCGGAGTTATGCTGACATGAAATCACTATTCATAGGCGGCATCAAAAGCGGCAAATCTCGCTTGGCAGAAATGTTTATTTTAGAACAGGCTACAGAAAAGCCCTACTACCTGGCGACAACCGAGTTTTATGATGACGAGATGCAGGCGCGCATACTGATTCATCAACAACGCCGCCAGGATTTATTTATAACCCTTGAAGAGCCTGTTAAACTGTTTAAAATATTACAAACATGCACCAGACCGGTTTTGATTGAATGCGTGTCGATGTGGCTGAATAATCAGCTCCATTACCAAATCCCCGAAGTGGATATTTTGCAGGAACTGGAAACCCTGCTACAGCTACCCTGTGACATGGTACTGGTACACAATGAAGTCGGACTGAGTGTGGTTGCAGACAACCGCCTGGCCCGACAATTTGTCGACCTGTCAGGAAAAGCGGCTCAATTAATGGGGCAATATTGTGATCAGGTATTTTTTTGCAGTGCCGGCCTGAAGATGAAAATGAAATAAAGCCCAAGACACAATCGGCGCCGATACAAATCATTACACCGTTTAACAACATAGAGACCATCGTGAACAATACTGGCTATAAACGCTTACTCAAACTGGCTTTAACCGTCATTCTTACCGGTTGCGCCAGCAATCCGGCGCTACAACCCGACAAGCCCTACCAAAATACCGCCGCCATTCCTGGCCATGTTTCTGTCCCGGAATATCAGGCCCAGGGCTTAACCGGGACATACGCGAACTCGTTACCGGTACAGAATTTTATCCGGCGCATGGTGCTTGAACATCGCTTTACGGAAAGCTATTTAAACAGCTTGTTTTCGAACGCCCAGCGTCTGGATTACGTTATTCGGCTGGAAAACCCGCCCCCTTACCTCGGCCCCAAATCGACTCACCCCAGTCCGGGTAGCTGGACACGTTACCGAAATAAATTTATTACCGAGGCACATATCAATAATGGCGTAGCCTTCTGGAGCAGCAATGCGGATGCGATCCAAAAAGCCAGCCTTCTATATCACGTCGATCCGGAATATATCGTCGCGATTATCGGCGTGGAAACTTATTTTGGTCGTAATATCGGAAAAACACGTATTTTAGATGCCCTAACAACCTTGGCATTTGACACCCAACGGCGCGCCAAATATTTCACCGCTGAGCTGGAAAGTTTCTTGTTGCTGACCCGCGAAGAAGGCTACGAGCCGCTTAAGCCGGTGGGTTCCTGGGCAGGCGCGATGGGTTTAGGTCAATTCATGCCCAGCAGTTTCCGTAACTTGGCGGTTGACTTCAATAACGACGGGCACCGTGATCTGTGGGATCAGCAAGATGCGATAGGCAGTGTAGCGCATTATTTTTCACGTAGCGGCTGGCAAAACAACAGGCCGGTAGCCGAGCAAACTCGTGGCTTAGGAGGCGAGTCTATCATTGAACTGAGCGCACTCAGCGGTAGCGAATACTGGCATGTACACCCCAATTTCAAGGTTATCAAAAAATACAATAACAGTGACAAGTATGCGATGGCTGTGCATCAATTGGCCCAGGCTATTAAGCAGAGGCGACTATAAACTGTAAGCATTTGTATTGATTGGTCTCCAACTTAATCCGGGGCAAGTGAGGCCAGTAATAAATGACTGGCAATCACCCATCTTTAAAATTTTAACAAGTCAGGTTTATGACGCCCCACACCCCGCAGCCCAATCGCCAGACGCTCTATGTCGTTATAGCTCTGGTACTTGGCATTATTATTGGTGAACTGCTTAATCTAACGCTGGAAAGCTCCGAGCTGAAGCCGCTTATCGGGATTTTAGCCGCGCTAACCGATATTTTCCTTCGTCTGGTCAAGATGATTATCGCACCACTGGTCTTTTCCACCCTGGTGGTGGGTATGGCCAAAATGGGTGACATCCATACCGTTGGACGGATCGGTGCCAAGGCTATGCTTTGGTTTTTCTCGGCTTCGATTTTCAGCCTGCTGTTGGGCATGCTGCTGGTGAATGTGTTTGAACCGGGCAGCTCGCTGCACATGAGCCTGCCGGAGGTTGGTGTTCAGACTGGATTGCCTGAAGCTACGCCGACCCTGGGCAACTTTGTCTCGCATATGTTTCCGAAAAGCATCATCGAAGCCATGGCGACCAACGAAATCTTGCAGATCGTGGTGTTCTCGATGTTTTTTGGCGTGGCCTGTGCCTCGCTGGGCGAATTGGCTCATCCCACAGTCAAGTTACTCGACTCCTTGACGCACATCATGTTGAAAGTCACCGGCTATGTGATGCACAGCGCGCCTGTTGCGGTATTTTCGGCGGTGGCCTCGGTGATCGCACAAAACGGCATCGGAGTATTGGTGTCATATGGCCAGTTTATCGGAGAGTTTTATTTAGGATTACTGCTGCTGTGCATTTCGTTGGGCTGTATCGGTTTTTTGGTTCTGGGGCGCAGGATACTGTCTCTTATACGCCATATTCGCGAACCGATGTTACTTGCTTTCGGCACGGCTAGTAGCGAAAGTGCCTATCCGAAATTGTTGCAACAGCTGGAGCGCTTCGGTTGCGACGAAAAAATTTGTGGTCTTGTACTGCCGCTGGGTTATTCGTTTAATTTGGACGGCAGCATGATGTATATGACCTTTGCTGTACTGTTTATCGCTCAGGCTTACGGCATCGACATGACACTGGGCGACCAGTTGATCATGTTGTTAACCTTATTGTTTACCAGCAAAGGCGTAGCTGGCGTGCCCAGGGCCTCGTTAATCGTCATTGCGGCGACGCTGTCGATGTTTCATATCCCCGAGGCCGGACTGCTGCTACTGCTGGCCGTTGATCAACTGCTAGACATGGGCCGTAGTGCGACCAACGTGTTCGGAAACAGTATCGCCGCCGCAGTTGTCAGTCGCTGGGAAAAAGCCCTGAGATAATGTACTCAGATACTTAATTGAGCCACCATTTTTTTTTGCTAAAAATTAAAAAGTAGTTAACATCAACCTAATATCAATACTGTGAGTTAAAAACATGCCTAATAAAAGTTTCAAAACCAGTAAACCATTACCCAACATTACCGTACTACCTGATTTGGGCCTGGATAAGAATGCCCTTTCTGTTGATTTCAAACGCTATTACAGTCATCGTTTGGGCAGGGATGCAAACTGCACGTCACCGCATTATGCCTATGAGGCGCTGTCGATGGCAATTAGTGATCGACTCATAGAGCGCTGGAAAAGAACTTACAATGCTTACAAAGAGACAGACTGCAAGAGAGGCTATTATCTGTCGATGGAATTTTTAATGGGCCGCAGCTTGAGCAATGCAATGCTGAATCTGGGTATCAATGAGTCTGTTGATCAAGCCATGTATCAGCTGGGGCTTGAGCTTGAGGAACTGGTTGAATGCGAGCCTGACGCAGGCTTGGGCAATGGCGGCCTGGGCCGTTTGGCGGCCTGCTTTATCGATAGTTGTGCGACCCTGCAATTACCGGTGACCGGCTACGGTTTGCGTTATGAATATGGCATGTTTTCGCAGGATATTATCAACGGCGAACAGGTGGAAAAACCGGATCATTGGTTGCGCAATGGTAATGTGTGGGAAATTGAACGTCCTGAATACACGCAACGGATTAAATTTGGCGGGCATACCCAGTCGCATATCGATGAGTTCGGCAATAAAAGGACCAGCTGGATAGATACGCAGGATGTACTCGCGGTTCCTTACGATACACCAATTCCTGGCTACCAGAATGGTACGGTAAACACTCTGCGTTTATGGAAAGCCACGGCGACTGAAGAATTTAATCTTCAGGAATTTAATGCCGGCGATTATGCAGAATCGGTGGCGGCAAAAAACACTGCTGAAAATATTACCATGGTGTTGTATCCGAATGACGCAAATGAAAACGGTAAGGCCTTGCGTCTTCGCCAACAATACCTGCTGGCTTCCGCCAGTTTGCAGGATGTGTTGAGTACCTGGGTCGGCCGTCACGGCAATGATTTCTCACAGTTTGCAGCAAAGAATACCTTCCAATTAAACGATACCCATCCGAGTATATCGGTTGCTGAACTGATGCGTTTGCTGATGGATGTCCATGGGCTAACCTGGGATGAAGCGTGGGCTATTACCTGCAAAACAATGGCGTACACCAACCACACCTTGTTACCGGAAGCGCTGGAACGGTGGTCGGTTAACCTGTTTAAGCAGATGCTGCCAAGGCTGATGGAAATCATCTTTAATATTAATGCCCATTTTATGGCTGATGTTTCGGCACATTGGCCGGGTGATATTGAAAGGTTAAGCCGCATGTCCATCATCGAGGAAGGTGGCGTGCAACACGTAAGAATGGCCTATCTGGCTATAGTCGGCAGCTATTCGGTAAATGGCGTTGCTGCCTTGCATTCGAAATTATTGCAGCAGGGCTTGTTTAGAGATTTTTACGAATTTTGGCCGGAAAAATTCAATAATAAAACTAATGGCGTTACCCCGCGTCGCTGGCTCGCGGCGTGTAATCCCGAGCTGGCCGAATTGATCACTGCAACCATAGGCGAGGGCTGGTTAACGGACTTGTCGTTATTAAAGAAGCTTGAGCCTTACGCCGACGATAAGGCATTCCGCAAGAGCTGGCGCGACATTAAACAGGCTGCAAAACAAAAATTGATTGATTTCAAGAAGCTTGAGCATGATGTCGATTTTAATGTCGATGCGATTTTTGATATACAGGTCAAGCGCGTTCATGAATATAAACGCCAGCTGTTGAATGTATTGCATGTGATACATCTGTATGACAGGATCAAACGCGGCGATACGGCAAACTGGACAGATCGTTGTGTGTTGATCGGTGGAAAAGCTGCGCCGGGTTATTACATGGCGAAAAAAATCATCAAGCTGATCAATAATGTCTCAAGCGTGATTAATTCCGATCCTGATGTGGGTAAAAAATTAAAGCTGGTTTTCCTGCCTAATTACCGGGTTTCCGCGATGGAAAAAATCTGTCCGGGCGCCGATCTTTCCGAGCAAATTTCAACCGCCGGCAAGGAAGCTTCAGGCACCGGCAATATGAAGTTCATGATGAACGGCGCTTTGACGATAGGCACGCTGGATGGCGCTAATATTGAAATTCGCGAAGAAGTCGGAGATGATAATTTTTTCCTGTTTGGCTTGACTGAAGATCAGGTTGAAGAACTGAGCCATCACTATGATCCTAGTGCAATCATCGAACAGGATGAGGATTTAAGCCGGGTTATGAAGCTGCTTGACTGCGGGCATTTTAATCAATTTGAACCGGGGCTCTTTGACGACATCATGGCTTCTATAAAAAGCCCACGCGACCCCTGGATGACGGCTGCGGATTTTCGTAGCTTCATTGATGCACAAAAACGGGTCGAAGCGGCTTATCAGGATCAGGAACTGTGGACCAAGATGAGCATCTTGAATTGCGCAGGCAGCGGTAAGTTTTCTACCGACAGAACCATCACTGAATACAATGATGATATATGGAAATTGACGCAGGTCAGCGTTAATAATAGGTTCTAACCAGCTTAAAAATTGCTAGCCAAGAAGTCACGAAGGACTTGAAATTTATGGGTTTTCTTCGTGTCTTCCTAGCAAGCCAATATGCGTGATTTTTTGCTATTTCTTGATGGAATTTACCTTAAGCTGCCTCGTTTTAAGTTGAACGCCAACAGCAAGTATTGGGATTTTTTTTCAGTCTTTGCCGGTCTTTTACTCACCTTATCTTTTTCCCCCTTTGATTATTCCTGTCTGTCGCTGATAGCGCTGGTGTTTTTATTTGCCTGCTGGCAGAACATTTCGGCCAAACGCGCCGCCTTGCGCGGCTATTTATTCGGCTTGGGCGCATTCGGTTCCGGCGTGTCCTGGGTTTATATCAGCATGCACGATTTTGGCGGTGCCAATGTGCTGCTCGCCTGTCTGCTGACCTTTTTGTTCTCGGCCTTTTGGGCTATTTTCCCGGCCCTGGCTGGGTTTCTTTCAGTGACTACGCTCCAGATAAACCAGGGTTTAGGGAGGATTCTATTGCCGCCCGTAAGCTGGATACTGAGCGAATATGTTCGCGGCTATTGGCTGCTTAATGGCTTTCCGTGGCTGCAAATCGCCTATTCCCAAATGGAATCGCCTCTATCCGGATACCTGCCGGTAGTCGGCGTTTACGGTACCGGCTTCATCCTGGCGTTAACGGCTGCCTGCATTGTGGAAATCTTTCGTGCCAACAAAAAACTGTTGCTGATTACGGCACTTGCATTCCTGTGGGGGGCTGGTGGTTTGTTGCGTGATCAAAATTGGACGCATGAAATCGGGCCGCCCATCCGCGTTTCAATGGTTCAGGGCAATATAGCGCAGGATCAAAAATGGCGGCCGGAAAATAAACTTAATACCCTGTTGATATATAAAAAACTGACCGAAGAACACTGGGATTCAAATGTCATTATCTGGCCTGAAACCGCCATTCCAGCCTATCTTGATCAGGTTCAAGAAGGCTTTTTAACGCCCTTGGTTGCTGATGCCAAACGGCATAATACCGATTTAATCATCAGCGTTCCGGTACGGGACAGCGTGCCGACTAAAATCTACAATGCGGTAATCACCCTGGGCAAAGACCATGGTATGTATCGCAAAACTCATTTATTGCCGTTCGGAGAGTATCAGCCGCTACAACCCTTGTCGGGTTTTGTACTGGATATGATACAGATAAGGCTGGGGGATTTCACTCCGGGAGCTATCGACCAGCCGTTGATGAAAGCAGGCGGCTATCCGTTTATTACCTTGGTCTGTTATGAAGACGCATTCGGGGTATTGAGTATTAAAGGCTTGCCGGACGCCGCCTATCTGGTCAATGTGACCAATGACGGCTGGTTTGGCAATTCGCTGGAACCTCATCAGCATTTACAAATGGCCAGAGTGCGGGCGATGGAAACCGGACGTTTTATGTTGCGCTCAACCAATACCGGCCTGACGGCGATAGTTTCCCCGAAAGGAAAAATCATCACTCAGGCAATGCCGTTTCAGGAAACCGTATTGACCGGAACGATAATGCCGATGGGCGGCATGACGCCCTATGCGAGATTGGGCGACATGCCGGTTATTGGCGCAATAGTTATATTGTTGCTGGGTTTGCTTGGGAATGGAGTCTGTAGGTCAGGCTTACACGTTAAAGCTGCTCGACCTTACTGATAAAATCCCTTCAAGGGATTTTATCAGTCCTGCTTAGTTGGTAGCCGAGGATCACAAGGCGATATATAGATACCCAAATTGATTAGAGTATGTAAATCGCACCTTGCGTGCCTTAGCATCTATTGATGCCATCAATGATTAAGCGACATTAAATCAGACGTCTGGAGTGCAGGCTTCGCCCGCTTGCAGGCGAAGCCTGCACTCCAAGTTGCCACGGATTAAATGTGTAGCTGTC
>CANNNN010000100.1 GCA_947506075.1 Methylococcaceae bacterium | reverse complement strand
TCCTGGTGATGTTGCCCCCGTGCCTATCCCAGCAACTATTTACTTATTCGGTACTGGCTTATTAGGACTACTAAGATTTAAACGGCGTAAAACAGCTTAATTTTATTTATTCACGACAAAGGCGGCAATTGTGTCGCCTTTTTTGTTTCTGGCTTATTAGGCTACTTATTTCTTTTAGGCTATGCCAGATCAAACTAAGCGAATTTATCCAGCACAGGGCTAATTTTAGGCTGTATGGTTAAGTTGTAAGTTTGGTGCTTGCTTGGGATAAATTAATTTTATCTTATGGCTTTGTCATCGGCTCAGAAAATAAGTTTTTAGTCTTGATGAATAATTTGTTATAGCTTTAGAGTGTTGGCTAAGAGATGAGGTGTGGAATGTTGGGTTTCTTTTCGACAGGTGTTGCGCATGTGTTTTATAGTCAACCATGCTCAAGAATACTTTAAATACACTTTCAAACATGACCCTGCCATGACCGGAAAATAACAGACATAAAAAAAGCCCTTAGACATACACCTAAGGGCTTGATTTTATTGGAGCTGGCGATGGGAATCGAACCCGCGACCGGCTGATTACAAATCAGCTGCTCTACCGACTGAGCTACACCAGCGAACAAGCGATCATTATACTCTATTTTTCCGCTTTGCCTAGCACTATTCACCATTTATTTTAGTTTTCTGCCTGCTCGCCTTGCTTTTGCTGATCGACTGAGAATTACTTTTCCCTGAACGAACAGATTCCAATCCAGTATATTTAGTTTTAAACCGCTGCGTTTTGTCTGGCACATCAACCGTACCTTTGGGCTGAAAAGTAGGGATCAAATGCTGCTTGCCATTGCCGATCAACTCGCTACGCCCCATGTCCTTTAGTGCTTCGCGTAATAATGGCCAGTTTTTAGGGTCGTGGTAACGCAGGAAGGCTTTGTGTAACCGGCGCTGCTTGACGCTTTTTGGTATGTCGATGTCTTCAGCAAATCGACTGACTTTACGCAAGGTGTCTTTGCCGGAATGATACATCGCGGTGGCGATAGACATCGGAGACGGCAAAAATGCCTGCACTTGGTCAGCTCTAAAACCGTTACGCTTTAGCCATAATGCCAGATTAAGCATGTCGTTATCGGTGGTGCCGGGATGGGCAGCAATAAAGTACGGGATCAGGTATTGCTCTTTTCCGGCTTCCTTGGAAAATTTATCAAACATTTCCTTGAAGCGGTCATAAGAACCCATACCCGGTTTCATCATTTTTGATAATACGCCTTGCTCAGTATGTTCTGGGGCAATTTTTAGGTAACCGCCGACATGATGAGTAACCAACTCCTTGACATATTCTGGCGACTCTACGGCCAGATCGTAACGTAAGCCAGAGGCGATGAAGATCTTCTTGATGCCGGGTAAAGCACGCGCTCTCCGGTAGAGCTTGATCAGCGGCGTATGGTCGGTATTCAGATTAGGACAAATACCAGGATAAACGCAGGATGGTAAACGGCAGGCAGATTCGATTTTCGGATCTTTGCAGGCCAAACGATACATATTGGCGGTAGGACCACCCAGATCTGAAATATGGCCGGTAAAGTTAGGCGAAGTGTCGCGGATCGCTTCAATTTCCTTGATGATCGAGTCTTCCGAGCGACTCTGGATGATCCGCCCTTCATGCTCAGTGATCGAGCAGAAGGTGCAGCCACCAAAACATCCGCGCATGATGTTGACTGAGTGCTGAATCATTTCAAAGGCGGGCACGTTGGCGCTACCGTATTCTTTGTGCGGTACGCGGGAGTATGGCAGGTCAAACACGCCGTCCATTTCTTTGGTGGTCAGCGGAATAGGCGGTGGATTAATCCACACCTGCCGTGTACCGTGCAATTGAATTAACGCCCGCGCATTGCCGGGGTTGGTTTCACCATGCATGACACGCGAGGCGTGGGCATACAGTATCGGATCGTCTTTTACCGCTTCATAAGCGGGCAGACGGATAACAGTTTGTCCGCGCCGACTTCTGATTAATGATTTATCAAAATGTATGACTTTTTCGTTCGGATCGGCCTGTTCCGGTTTTTTATCGCAAGCAGGCTGTTCCTGGTACGGATCGATAGGCACCATGACTGCGCCCGGCTTATCAACATCCGTGGAATCTTTAACCGCCCAGCCTTCCGGTATTTGTTTGACGAAATGTACCGTGCCGCGGATGCCTTTCAGATCGGCTATGACTTCACCATTAGCAAGGCGATGGGCGATTTCGACGACTTGGCGTTCGGCATTACCGTAAACCAACAGATCGGCCTTGGAATCCAGCAGCACCGATTTCCTAACCTTATCCGACCAGTAATCATAATGCGCTATGCGTCGTAGACTGGCTTCGATGCCGCCGATGATGATCGGTACCTCTTTGTAAGCTTCGCGGCAACGGTGCGAGTAGACGTTGACCGCGCGATCAGGGCGTTTCCCCCCTGCCCCATCAGGCGTATAAGCATCGTTGGAGCGGATTTTTTTGTCCGAGGTATACCGATTGACCATGGAGTCCATATTGCCGCCGGTCACGCCAAAAAACAGGTTTGGGCGACCCAGCTTGCCAAAGTCTTTGGCGCTGGTCCAATCAGGCTGGGAGATAATACCGACCCTGAAACCCTGGGCCTCAAGCAGCCGACCAATCAGCGCCATACCAAAGCTGGGGTGATCAATATAGGCATCACCGGTTACCAGAATCACATCACAGGTGTCCCAACCAAGTTCGTCCATTTCAGCCTTGCTCATCGGCAAAACAGGGGCAACACCAAAGCGCTGCGCCCAGTATTTACGGTAGCTAAAGAGATTGGGTTCGGTTTGCAAGGCAGTAGACATTATAGTTTTATCGTGTTGTTGATGACGCTGGAATTGTGTCTGACAATTCCTTTTAAATAAGAAATAAATTCAATCTGATGAAGTTGCTCAAGAATGATGGCCCGTGATCTCAAGTCTTTTATGCTATGGAGCGGAGCATCTTTATTAAAGGCCAGACCGATGATATTACCCCGGCCTTTAACCGGGAGAAACAGAATTCTCCAATCAAACGTCTGCCCCAACCACAGAGCGACCTGCCGAAACAGGGGCTTATCGACGCCCCCCCAAAGATTGATGACCAGCATACCATCTTGTTTCAGCAAGGCTTTGCAGGCATCAAAGAATGCATGATTACAGATAGATGCAGCCATGCCTTCGTGATCAAACGCATCAATAAACATCAGACTGTATTGCTCGGCTTCGCTCTCGGTCCGTTGCCGTACATATTTCGCGCCGTCATCAATGATAACTTTCAAGCGTGAGTCCAAGGGCAAACCAAAATGACTGCGGGCAATTTTTACTACATTTCCTCTGTACTCTACTGCTTTCAATCGGCAGTCCGGAAAATGATACAGTAAATGTTTGGTTAATGAGCCTCCGCCCAAACCGATAATCAATGCCTCATCAAACGTGGGTTTAAATAACAGCCAACTGGTCATTGCACGTACATAATCCAACTGCAGCTTATCCGGATCACTCAGCAGCATGCTACTTTGCCGGGGAGATGAGCCAAAATGCAGCGATCTTACGCCATCACATTCGACAACCTCTAAAATACCGTCATCATCGTGACTTTCGTGAGTAACCCGACCATCATATCTATACATAAAAGCGTTCTTAAAAAGATTAGCTGCTGATTATACCAGAGTGTGGCGCAAGGTTTTATCCTCCCCTACAAATGCACGTTAATTTTGGCTAAAATAATCCGGTGATTTTCCCGTCGTTATCAATATCAATGCGCTCTGCAGCCGGTACTTTGGGTAAACCGGGCATGGTCATCATATCGCCAGCAATTGCGACAATAAAACCTGCACCGTTTGCCAGGCGGACATCACTGATTTCGACGACATGTCCAGAAGGCGCGCCTTTAGCATTCGGGTTCGTTGAAAATGACATTTGGGTTTTGGCTATGCAGATCGGGAACTTGCCGTAATCGGCATTCCATGCGGATAATTGCGCTTTGACTTTGGGACCTGCCGTGACGCTTGCCGCTCCGTAAAGCTTGGTGGCGATCGTTTCTATTTTTTCCCAGAGGCTCAAATTTTCATCGTAGACATAGTTAAATCCGGGTTCGCGATGATCGACGATGTCAGTGATAACTTCGGCCAACTCCACTGCACCGGCACCGCCTTCAGCCCAATGTTTGGAGACCACACAGTTTGCGCCCAAGGCTGCGCATTTTTGTTGCAGTAGAGTGATTTCTGCGTCAGTATCAAACGTAAAGTGATTAATGCACACTACACAAGGCAGTCCGTAATGATGGGTAATGTTGTAGTAATGGCGTTCAAGATTGGCAAATCCTTGCTCCAACGCCGGCAGATTTTCCTGATTTAACGCTTCCTTATCCACGCCACCGTGAAATTTAAGCGCCCTGACCGTAGCCACCAGCACGACCGCAGAAGGCTTGATTCCGGCCATACGACATTTAATGTCGATAAATTTTTCAGCGCCCAAATCAGCCCCAAAGCCCGCTTCAGTCACTACATAGTCGGCCAGTTTCAGCGCAGTAAGGGTGGCGGTTACGGTGTTGCAGCCATGGGCGATATTGGCGAACGGTCCGCCATGAATAATCGCGATATTATTTTCCAGAGTTTGCACCAGATTGGGTTTTATCGCATCTTTTAGCAAGGCAGCCATTGAGCCTTGAGCCTTAAGATCACTGGCATAAACCGGCGTTACCCTGTCCGTTTTATAGCCGATTACGATGCGACCCAATCGCTCTTTAAGATCTGCGCGACTGGTCGCCAGACAAAGAATAGCCATGACTTCGGAAGCGACCACGATGTCATAACCGTCTTCACGCAAATAGCCATTGGCCGGACCGCCCATGCCGACCACGATATTACGCAAAGCGCGGTCATTCATATCAACCACGCGTTTCCATTGAATCCGCCGTGGGTCAATGTCCAGCTCATTGCCGTGATTGATGTGGTTGTCGATTAAAGCAGAAAGCAGGTTATGAGCCACACCGATCGCATGAAAATCGCCGGTAAAATGCAGATTAATGTCTTCCATAGGAACAACTTGCGAATAACCGCCACCCGCCGCACCACCTTTTACCCCAAAGCAGGGTCCTAAGGAAGGTTCCCGCAGACACATCATGGTAAGTTTACCGATGCGGTTCATCGCATCACCCAGACCCACTGTCGTCGTGGTTTTGCCCTCGCCGGCCGGGGTCGGACTGATTGCCGTAACCAGAATCAGTTTTCCGTCTGGCTTATCGGACAGACTGCTGACGTATTCCAGCGACATCTTGGCCTTGTAATGACCGTAAGGATCGAGATGTTCGGCGTCGATGCCGTATAGTTCTTTAACCAAGCCGATGATAGGTTTCATGTTGGCTTGCTGGGCAATTTCTATGTCTGACATTGTTTGTTTTTACAAAAAAGTTGGTTGAATTTTGGTTGTTAATATTTGCAGTTGCAGTTACGACTGCCACCTCCCCCAAACCTCACCCTCTTCAGGACGATTCGAGTCAGCGGCTAATACTTGCTCTCTTAACAAGACTGATTCATGTCTGGAAGATAATATTTGGCGATTAAATAGTCTGCACGGATTCAATAAAATCGAACAATTCTTGCGGCATAGACTCAAAAAGTACACTGATTTTTGCGGTTACTTCTTGGAAAGAATTTTGTCACCTTTTACCCGCAGCCAAGTCCAATTAAAGCTTGAAGTCGAAATATCGGGCAACCAGAAACTGTTGCCCTTATCTACACGATTTAACTATAAACCGGAAACCGCGTACAAAGATTGCCGACTTTCTCGCGCACGGCAGCAATTAAGTTTTCATCCTCCATGTTTTCCATTACATCGCACATCCAGTTGGCGATTTCGGTCATTTCCGCTTCCTTAAAGCCGCGCGTGGTCGGTGCAGGTGTACCGACACGGATGCCGCTGGTTACAAACGGTGATTGCGGGTCATTCGGCACCGCGTTTTTGTTGACGGTGATATGCGCCTTGCCTAGGGCCGCATCGGCCGCCTTGCCGGTGATGCCTTTGGCAATCAAGGAGACCAGCATCAAATGATCGTCGGTGCCCCCGGAAACTACGTCAAAACCACGTTTCATGAACACTACGGCCATGGCTTGGGCGTTAAGAATCACCTGTTGCTGATAAACGCGAAACTCGGGCTGCATGGCTTCTTTAAAGGCCACTGCTTTGGCCGCGATCACATGCATCAAAGGGCCGCCCTGGATGCCGGGAAAGATATTGGAGTCGAATTTTTTCTCCAGTTGCGGGTTGCTCCGACACAAAATCAAACCGCCACGTGGGCCGCGCAGAGATTTGTGCGTGGTACTGGTGACCACGTCGGCAATAGGCACCGGGTTAGGATATAAACCTGCGGCAACCAAGCCTGCGACATGCGCCATGTCGACGAATAAATAAGCGCCCACTTTATCGGCGATGTCGCGAAAGCGCTGCCAGTCCCAGATACGCGAATAGGCAGAAAATCCGGCAACCAGCACCTTGGGTCTGTGTTCCAGAGCCAGTGCTTCGACTTGCGCATAATCGATTTCGCCGGTTTCAGGATGCAAGCCGTATTGAATCGCATTGTAGATTTTTCCGGAGAAGTTGGGTTTTGCGCCGTGGGTTAAATGCCCGCCATCGGCCAGGCTCAAGCCCAGAATGGTGTCGCCGGGTTGGATCAGGGCCATGAACACCGCCATGTTGGCCTGTGAACCGGAATGCGGTTGCACATTCGCGTAATCGGCGCCGAACAGTTCCTTGGCGCGGTCTATGGCTAATTGCTCGGCCTTGTCGACGAATTCGCAGCCGCCGTAGTAACGTTTGCCGGGATAACCTTCGGCATATTTATTGGTCAGCTGCGAACCTTGGGCTTCCATGACCCGTGGACTGCAATAATTTTCCGAGGCTATCAGTTCGATATGATCTTCCTGACGTTGACGTTCTTCTTCGAGGGCCTGGAATAATTCATCATCGAAGCCTTCGATAGTCATAGATTTTTTAAACATGGTGTTCTCCTGTGGTAATTATTTGGGTAAGGTTATGGCCGAATCAGTAATATTTGCAGATCTGCGACATTGGTGCCGGTCGCGCCGGTCATCAGCAAGTCGTCAGACGCTGTTAAAGCAGTATAGGAATCGTTATTTTCAAGCAAGTCTAGCGGAATGATGTCTGCCCGAATCATGCGTTTTAGCGTATCGCGATCAACGAGACCACCGGCTGCATCGGTGGGGCCATCGCGGCCGTCGGTGCCGCCGCTAAGGAAGACCCAGTTTCCGATTAAGCCGTGTTGCTGGCCGGCAAGAGCAAAAGCCAATGCCATTTCCTGATTACGGCCGCCGCGTCCCGATCCTTTTAAGCTAACCGTGGTTTCGCCACCCGCCAGCAGGCCTAGAGGTTTGTTTATGCTTAGGCCTTTAGCATGGCCAACCAGTTTTTCAGCTTCTACTTTAGCCTCGCCGCATAAATATGCGCTGTACAGGTGAGTCTCGTAACCCAAATCCTGAGCGGCTTTTAGAGCCGCGTTGAGGCTGATGGTATTGCTGCCGATCAGTGTATGCCCGACATTTCTAAACACGTCATCGCCTGGTTTAGGCGTTTCCGCAATAGCGCCCAGCTTGCCTTGTTCCAGATGGCGTTGAACATTGCGAGGCACTTTCTCCCAAACCCCTTTGGCTGTAAAAACGGCTATCGCATCGTTATAAGTCGTGTGGTCGGCTACAGTGGGACCGCTGGCTATGGCGCTTAAATCGTCGCCCAAGACATCGGATAAAATCAGCGCATGTAAACCGGCCGGAGTCGCCAGTCGCGCCAGACCGCCACCTTTAAGTTGCGACAAATGTTTGCGTACGCAGTTGATCTGGTTGATGCTCGCACCCGAGGCCAATAGAAGGTCAGTCGCGGCAATCTTTTCCGCTAAAGTAATTTGGCCTGCAGGATAGGGAATCAGCGCCGAACCGCCGCCGCTGACCAAGACCAGCACCAGTTCATTATGTTTAGCGTTTTTTACTCGCTCGGCAATGAGTCGTGCCGCTTTATATCCTTCGGCATCAGGCAAAGGATGCGCTGCACCGAATACATCGACATGGTCGATAGTTGTTACATTTTCATAATTGGTAACGGCTATGCCCCTGCCCGATCGCTTTTCAGCAGGAATGATTTCGCTAGCCGCCTGTATCATCGCGCAGGCGGCTTTGCCAAAAGCGATAAGATGGACTTTTGAATAGCCCTCGAACAACTTAGGATCAAGGTGATGCTTAACCGCCTGATAAGGATCGGCCGCCGCTATGCCAGCCTGAAAAATACGCAGGGCATCTTGTCTTGTTACTGCCAGCTCTGCTAAAGGACTCATATCAACGTCTACCGTGATTTATGCCATTTCCTTGGCCAGCGCAAAAAT
>CANNNN010000099.1 GCA_947506075.1 Methylococcaceae bacterium | reverse complement strand
GTTGTGTCTTAATTTCTAATAATTTGAGCCCCAGCGCGGTTATAAACAAATTGGTGCCGGCATCGCGGCCGAACAGGCCTTGATGCTGGCTATACAGCAGGGCGATTGCGCAGACGGCCAGTAAAAAAATGACCGGTTTTCCGGGCAGATAGCTTGGTTTCCATACGCCGATAAAACGCCAGCTTAGCAGCAGGCAAAAAAAGGCGAACACGGCTGCCGGGAGATGGTAAATATGCGGAAATACAATTAGCGCGATGGCACACAGCAAAAAGATTACATTGTTTTTGACAGGATCCGGTTTCATCTTTAAAACAGCGCCAGGGCTTCCAGGCATTCTTGATAATGCAACAAACCGTTATCGGGCGGCAGTTTTAATCCCGGCAATACAAAGCCGTATTTGACCCCGGCCTGCTCCGCATCGACGACCCACCGGCATAACTGACTTAAGCGTTGCTCCCTATCCTGTCCTGGCGTCTGCTTGTAATCCAGATAAATTTCTGCCGAATGGTCGCCGCCGTATTGTTTGCTGAGTAGACCAAAGCCTTTCGCAAACGCTTTCCAGTGTATATGTTTGATAGCATCGCCGGACTGATACTCTTGCAGGCCGTAAAAATCATCTCCGCTGTTGCGGCTATAACCCTGTTCGGCTTGTGATGATGAGTTTAGCGGAAAAGGCAGTTCGAGCTGCGCTGGTTTCGGATAAACCAGGGCCTGAAGATTAAAACGTAGCGGCGACCAGGCGCGAAACAATCCTAGAGGATAGGTGCTAAACAGCGTGATCGTGCCCATGGAGTGCCAGCCTCTTTTTTGGGTTATCGCGTATAGCGTAAGCTGCGCCGCGCTTTGTGCCGGCATCGTCAGACTAAGCGTGTCCTGAAGTGTTATTTGTAGATGAGGGCGCTCCAGACCGCTTGGGTTGTTAAGATGAATATTGAAGCCGGCTGCTTCTCCGGCAAACACGGTTTTACTTCGGCCCTTTTGCACGACCAGTCCGGCCAGGGCCTGGTAGCTGTGTAAGATGGTAACGAAAAAAATACTCGCCAACAAAAAAGCCAGCAGATAAGTCAAATTATTGTTATAGACAAAGGCAATCAGCAACAACAGGACTGTCAGCAACACAAAGCCCAAGCCCCGTTGTGTCGGTAAGATAAAGATGCGCCGGTGATTTAAGGTGATCGGCGCAGCGGTGGGTTGTTCACCCGAAACAAACCGGCTGAGCTGGAAGCGTTCTTTTAAGGTCAATGGAGTGCAACATTAGCCAGGATCGGTGCGACGATGGCTACCGAATCGGTGGTGCCTCCTCGCAGTCTATGGCCCGCGACTGCCGCCAGGACGGCTTGCAAATCTTCCGGGATGACTGCGTCACGCTGATCCATAAACGCCCAGGCTTTGGCCGCCGTCAGTAATGCCAAACCGGCTCTGGGCGACAAGCCGCAGTGATAGTCGGAGGACTCGCGGGTGAACTGGATGATGGCCTGGCAATAGTCAAGCAAGGCCGGTGAAACATAAATTTGGGTAACCGCCTGTTGTATGCTTTGTAACTGCTCCGGCGGCAACTTTACGGGCAGTGATGCACACAGCTGGTGTCGGCTTTGTCCGGTCAATAATTGCCGTTCTGCCTGATGATCGGGATAGCCCAGTGCGATGCGCATCAAAAATCTATCCAGTTGTGACTCCGGCAACGGAAACGTGCCTATTTGATGGGAGGGGTTTTGCGTGGCAATCACAAAAAAGGGCAAAGGCAGTGGATAGGTTTTTCCTTCGACCGTGACCTGATGTTCTTCCATGGCTTCCAGCAGCGCGCTTTGCGCCTTGGGCGTGGCGCGGTTGATCTCATCTGCCAACACCATCTGGTTAAAGAGCGGGCCGGGGTGAAAGGTAAACTGATGGTTTTTGGCCTCAAAGACCGACGCGCCGATGATGTCGGCCGGTAAAATGTCGCTGGTGAATTGAATCCGCTGGTAATTTAACCCCAGCAATTTTGCCAGCGTGTGCGCCAGCGTGGTTTTACCGACGCCGGGAATATCTTCTATCAGCAGATGGCCTTGAGCCAGCAGGCAGCAAAGCGCAAGTCTAACCTGATGTGGTTTGCCGAGGATGATCTGATTGGCTGACGCTAAAAGTTGATGGATTGCATTTTGCATTAGGGATGATAGGATGCTTGGGTTATCAAATGTTCGGTTTTATTATAGAGCAAGACGCAAGCGTAACGAATGTTAGCGCAACTTAAGTTGGACAACAAAGAAGGATCAGTCATGAAAGAATATGAAGAAACACGCAACAGCCTGATTGAAATGCTGGAAGAACTGGATGATCGCTTGGCTAGAATTTCCCAGGATATTCAGGAACCATTAGATCAAAACGTTGAAGAGCAGGCGACTCAGGCTGAGAATAATGAGGTTCTGGATGATTTGGGCAATGCGGCCAGAACAGAAATGGAAATGGTCAAGCAGGCGATTGCAAGAATAGATATAGGCCAATACGGACTATGTCAGGTTTGCGGCAAACCGATCAGCAAGGAGCGCTTAAAAGTAGTGCCTTATTCCAGTCTGTGTATCAAGTGCGCCAGTCAGGCGGGTTGTTAACCGATAAAATACGCAAACCTCAGGCTATTTCATGTAATTCTTTTTGTTTAAAAAGCCTAGCCCCTTTATAATCCAACAAAACTGCTAAGTTTTTTATTTCCTTTCACCTTACAACCAGAGACAAGTTTAACAATGAAAACGAAAATTGCCCTATTTTTAGGATTATTGCTTATTACCAATGTAAGTTTTGCTGACTTAAAGATTGGTTTTGTTAATATTCCTGCCGTACTTGAGAAAGCTCCTCAAGCTGAAAAAGCCAAAAAACGTCTGGAACAAGAATTTTCACCTAGGGACAAGCAATTAGTTGCCCAACAAAAAGAAATTCAAGGCATGGATGACAAAATGGCTAAAGATGCGGCTGTAATGGGTGCATCAGCTCGAAGCAATATGGAAAAAGATATTCTGAACAAGAAAAGGGATGCAAAAAGAGCACAGCAGGAATTCAGCGAAGATTTTAATGTTCGTCGTAATGAAGAATTGGGTAAATTGCAAAGCCGTATCGTTGAAGTTATTCGCGGTATAGCCAAAGAGCAAAATTTTGATTTGTTGCTGACCGATGGCGTTATTTATTCCAGTGATGAAATTGATGTGACGGCTCAAGTTCAACAAAAATTATCCGCTCTGCCAAATTAAATGATTTTATCCGTTAGTTATCTAGACTGACGGAGCACCATGTCCCCGAGTAAAGGCCGCCGACTGGGTTGCCTTTACTATTTCTACCGCTTAGTTTGTTCGATGTATGCCGCCTGTTTGCATTTTTCAAAATGTGTCAGGATTTTTGACACGCTTTGTTAAGTGGGTCAACTCTTTATAACATTAACAGAGGCTTTAAAATCATGAATATATTGATTAAAAACAAACTGGTTGTCGCAATAGCCTTGGGTTTTGTGGTCTCTGGCGCACAAGCTTCTATCCTTGTTGAAGACGTGGCGATAGATAATTCTATTTATGGAACTACCCATAAGTACTAGTGCACTTAAGTGGTTAAAACAATAGAAAAACCGTCCGGCAGGGCGGTTTTTTTGCCTTAAAGAGTGGCGTCTCAGCCATGTTCGACTGTTCGATGTGTAAACTACGGGTACATCCCATCCAGTTTCTTTAGGCCGGTCGTTTCAGCGGGACGTGGCAAACCGCAATAGAAAATCCCTTAGATAATCTTCACTGTCTTGACTGTAAACGCCGCAGGATTTATAGATCGTCAACAACCGTGAGCCACAGTCGGCGTCTGTGCGACTGTAAGTCAATGCGGATACTTTGGCTGCATTATGCTCATAGCCTCGAAAATCAGTTTGCTGAATCAGATAAAATCCTTTAGTTAGGGCCTGGGCAGAAAACCTGGTTACCGCATGAGCGGGAAGCAACAGATAAAACAAACCCTGCTCGGATAATAACGTATTAGCAATGCTGACCAAATCGGCAAACGGCAGTTGATCGGTGTGTCTGGCGCTATTTCTAAGTGCGTTGCTGGTCTTGCTGTGATTTTCAAAAAACGGCGGATTGCTGATGATCAGGTCATATTGCTGACCCGTCGCTAATGCAAAGCTTTGAATATCCAGATGGACAGCTTCAAGCCGTTCTGGCCAAGGACTGCTATTGAAATTATGCTCTGCTTCCTGATAGGCCTGCGGCGTCAATTCCACAGCGGTCACCGTTGCTGCGCCCAGTTGAGCGGCCATTAGCGCAAGCACCCCGGTGCCGGTGCCGATGTCCAGGACTTGATCGCCCTGCTTGATCGGCGCCATAGCGCCGAATAACACGGCATCGGTGCAAACTTTCATGCCTGAGTCTTTTTGCAGCACTGAAAATTGTTGGAAGTGGAAGGTAGTCATGGATTTATTGAGCTAGAAAAGGTAGTTAGATGGGTAAATCCAGCCGTTAAAAATAGAATGCTGATGACGCAGATGGCTATTATTGAACAAGATTTTTCCTGGTCATCACCAGTACTGGTGCAATTAAAAATTACCAGCGATTCATTGCGTTTGATGGCTGGTAATTTGATAGTGAATTATTTTACTTCTGGTTCATCCGCTAACCACTTGTCGTCCGGTTCGACTGCCAACGCTTGCTTTTTAGCGATGGTTTTATGCCAAAAGCCATTACTGGCAAAACATTCCCAGCCCCATTTTAGCCAGTTCAGCAAGGACACCGCCAACCATAACGACCAGGCCAGCATCAATATGCGATACACAATTAGCGGTACTGAGATCAGTGTCGCTACTGGTAAAGTCGCCAGGCTTCTATCTTGATACCAGTCTAAGTTGAAGGCAGAGGACTGGTTGCCGATAACTTGCATGTCGGGTGAGCCGAGTAGTCCTTGTTTGACAGCGAAAAACAACAGGCCCAGCGCTACCAACGTTAATCCGGCTATGAGCACTTGCAGCGCATTAAAATAGCGCATGCCAGCAAGTTGTTGCGTTCTGCGCCAACCCAACAGCATTAACCACGCAATAACAATGATGGCCGATTGCAGCGGTATCTGGCTAAGCCCCACCAACAATAAAAACCATTGCGAGGCTTTTAACGGGGTCAGGCGGATTTTACCCAAGCCTAGCGATACGATAAATAAAACGATCAGCACCCCCCAAAATAAAACTGCCGGCCCCAGTTTTGGCCCGAACGCAAACAAGACCCAGCGATCCTGGCCCAGCTCGATGTTCAGGCTGGCATTGACGCTCGCCAGTCCCAAGTCCACCTCCGGCGTTGCCATGCTGTTGCTTATGCCGCTCGCTTCCCGCCAGTTTAGTAAGACTTCCTGTTTGCCGGGATTAACCGGCAGTGTGAGCTTTCTACCCTCCTGTCTGATCGGTAGGCTCTGTCCATTAATGGCGACATTTTGTAGCTCTGCTTTTTCCGGCAGAATAATCGTGTGCTGTTGCCCTTGGGAGCTTCTGAGGCTGATGTTTAATTGCACGTCCCGATTACGTTGCCCCGGCTTGATGCTTAACCGGCTGTTGTCGATGGTCAGTGTTTGTCCTGCTACGGCTACGGGCCTGGTTATTTGCAAAGTGATTTTTTCGCCTGGATGCGGATGCCATTCCGGCAACCAGAGCCCCTCAGTATTAAGGTGGATCATTGCTATGCCGGATGTTTCAACATGCCAGATAGGACTGATATCCGCCGTTAATACCTCTATCCATTGCGAGCTTTCGGCTGCGACATAATTGATTTGTTCCGATTTTTCCAGCGTAGATTCCCATTGCATTTGGGATTGTTGAGCCGGGATGTTCACTTCGACCTTACCTTCTTTGACCCGAATGCCTGCGCTAGTAACCGACTCGCCCGGCAACAACGGAACAGCCAGTACTATGGCGGAATCTGCCGGCGAGACCCTGATGATCCGAGTGACGACCTGCCAGTCCAAGCCCAGTTGCAAGTGGCGTTCAAGCCTGACAAACGGGGGCAACGCAATAGGTTCCAGCGCCGCATCATGTTGTTGCTGTTTAGTTTGATTAATTCGGCTAAATTGCAGCTGATCATCAACCTGGCCATTTGCCTGCAGGCCTAAAATGTCCCAGCCACTGGCTTGGATGCTGACCCAATTCGGTTTTAACGGTAGCGGCAGCGTAAATTTACTGAGTAACGGCGTTATCCCGCTCATGACCAACTGATGCTCGCCTATGCCTAAATTGATCCACAAGCCGTTGTTATCGCGGTAAAGACCCAGTGCGGCTTTACCGTCAACCAGGATCTGATTAGGGAACCATTGCTGATATTCTGCGGGCAAAGGAATAGCTACAGCTTGTTGGGCATGAATCTGCAGCGTAACAGTCAATTCCTGGTCGGTAATCACTAGCTTCATCTGCTGTATTTGCGCGCAACTCGGTAAACAGTCAGGCTGCACCGGTTTTTCCAGCAGCCGAGTTCTCAGTTCGTCCAGTAAGGCTTTATCCGGAATGTCTGCATAGACGTTGGGGGAGGGCAGGGACAGCAATGGTAATAATAAAAAACACAGCAGTAAGGGTGTCGAAGATCTTAAGTTTTTAAAGCTGATTTTTTCAGCCACTCCAAACATCAGCAAGGCCAGCAGCGCTACCAAAATCACGCGGACGAAATTAAGCAGCAGGGTAAGCGTCGGCGTTAAATACCATAAGCGCAGCTGTTGTCCTGCATCGACAGAACCGTTCCATGACAACTGCACCTTATGCCATTGCCATTGCGGCAAGCCGGGGCCGGTCTGCACCTTGGCTTTAGGATCGATGCGTCCGAATTCGGCCGCTTGGTCTGTATAGCCATAAGACGCGGGGGCATCTTGGGGCATCGATCTTTTTAGCATCTGGCTCTTCATCTCGCTGAGCGCTTCAGGCAGCGGTGTATTGATCTCGCCCATCATGCTAATGCTGCGACTCGCTTGAATAATGGGTAGATCGGGTTGCTCCAGTTGCGGATAAAGTCCGGTGCGCACCTGCTCCACCATAAAAGGCAGGGCCGTCAGGATTAACACCAGCCAGAAAGCGTTACGATACATGCTGATAGCTTTTAAAAATCGGCCTTGCGGCAAGACCTTAATCAAGGCGGTTGCGGCCAAAATATTCAGCCAGACATAGTGAGGCGAGCCCGGCTCATGCCAGATTAATGTCAGCGTAACCAATGCCAGCCCTCCCCAATAGCTATTCCATAGCCTGGATGTTGCCAGCGCGGCGATTAACACCAGAAACAAATCCAGCAAGGTCCAGCGGGAAATCCAGCTATCAGGTACATTGTCCACGCCGCTGGTCGCCAGCAAGCGCCAGCCGGGAGGTAAGTTCAGTTCGGCGCTGACCGTATGAAAGTCCTGTTCCCAACCCGTCGCGCTGATAGAACTGACGGCACCAGCGGTACGGCTGTCGGCATCCAGCGATAGTGTGCCAGACCTGACTTCCACGCCTTGCTTGCCCGATGTGTCCTGGGTAATTAACTGGTTATTGCCGTTTAACATGACTTTCCCCAGCTGCGTTTGCGGTAAGGTATTTAGTCGCCAACCCCGGGTCAACTTGCCGGTAATGGTGTCATTGACGGTATAGCCTGAGCCGTCAAAATCCAGCCACAATTTTTTACTTAAGTTAAGTTGATTGGGCTCCGGCTCCGGGTCTCCTCTCCGTATGGTTTTAAAGCCCATAGACTGCCCCGGGTTGATTTTATAAGCGGGGAGGATTTTCCATTCGTCTGGTAAATTAGTGAGGCTGGGGTCTATCGCGCTTAAGCGTTCGATTTCAACCACGCGCAGTTGGGGGCGGGCATCGAATGACCAGATTTCCTCCTCGTTCCCAAGCTGGAGATTGGGAACGAGATCCCGCTTGGGAAGCACAAGCTCATTCAATGCCATGCTGTTTCTAGCCACTAGGTCAATCTGCCAATGACCGGGACGGAGTTGAACCAATAACTGTCCGTCGGCTTCAAGGCGGGCGGGTAATGGGCTTTGTAAGCTCAACGGGATAAAGCCATCCAGAGCAGCTTGGGGCAGTTTTACCTCGCGTTGCTCGCCGGAGACGTCCAGTACCAGGCGGGTTAAAACTTCGGCGGGTACTTCATCGGTGATTTTTCGAAAGACCTGGATATCCAGATTATTCTGGATATTTTCCGGTTTTTTTAAGCCAGTTTCACTTTCCTTTAACCAGAGTTGCCCGTCTTTTATGGCTGGCGTTGGTATGCCCGCGCCATTAATGCGCAGAGCGATCAGACCGATATCTTCGGGTAATCTTAAGTTATCCGGAATAGAGTTCCAGCGGAACTCGCCATCAATCTGATGCAACATGTTCGCTGCCAGTTTAACAGAAGGTATGCCGTCTTTATTCATGACCAGCGCAGGCTTGTTATTAGCTGTCACATTAAGCGGCCAGTGTT
>CANNNN010000098.1 GCA_947506075.1 Methylococcaceae bacterium | reverse complement strand
GTCTATGCTCTTAAATTCTTCTGCTGCCCAGCTCACGATGGTAATAATGGTAATTGAAATTTATTATTTTATCGCATCACTGTAAAGTTGTGTGTAATGGAATGGTTTAAACGCTATTACGTCAACCTGATGGTGGATTTTAGTAATAAGAAGTCGGCTCCGGTTATTTACGAAGATCATCCGAATTACAGTAATTTAATAGGCCGTATCGATCATCAGGCCTATATGGGGTCGCTGGTCACCGATTTTACGATGATCAAACCCGGCGCACTGCATAAGGCTAACGGCGGCTATCTGATTATCGATGCCCGAAAACTGCTGGTTCAGCCTTATGCCTGGGATACACTTAAAAGAACTTTGCAATCCGGCGAAATTCGTATCGAATCGCTGGAACGGGCGCTCAGCCTGATCAGCGCCTCATCGCTGGAACCGGAACCGATACCGCTAAATTTAAAACTGATCCTGATCGGTGAGCCGCTGATTTATTATTTGCTTTGCGAGTATGACCCCGAGTTTCACGATCTTTTTAAAATAGCAGCCGACTTTGATACCTCGGTGACCAGAGAAAATAGCGATCATGATTATGCGCGCTTACTGGCCACCATCGCCAGACGCGAAAAGTTAAAGCCGCTCAGTTTAAACGCCGTCGCCAGGGTCATAGAACACAGTTCCAGAATGAGTGGTGACGCTGAAAAACTGCTGACTCATCTGCGCAGTATCACCGATTTATTAACAGAAGCGGATTATTGGGCGGAAAATAACGGTCATGAACATATCGCCAATAGCGACGTTCAGCAGGCCATTGATCATAAAACGCATCGCTTGGATAAGCTCAGGGAAAAACTGTATGAGCACATCCATAGAGGCACGGTATTAATCGACACCGAAGGCAAGGTCACAGGTCAGGTCAACGGTCTATCGGTATTGCAATTAGGCGAATTCAGTTTCGGCCAGCCGTCAAGGATCACCGCGACCACTCGCTTGGGCAGCGGAAAAGTGGTCGATATTGAACGTGAAACCGAACTGGGCGGCGCTCTTCATTCAAAAGGCGTGTTGATCCTATCGAGTTTTATCGCTGCGCGGTATTCCCGAAAAACGCCGTTCTCGGTATCGGCCAGCCTGGTTTTCGAACAATCCTACGGGCATGTTGAAGGCGACAGTGCCTCTCTGGCTGAGCTTTGTACTATTTTATCGTCGATTGCCCAGATTCCGTTACGGCAGGAGCTGGCGATTACCGGCTCGGTCAATCAATTGGGAAATGTTCAACCTATAGGCGGGGTCAACGAAAAAATTGAAGGCTTCTTCGATATTTGCGCTAAAAAAGGTTTGACCGGCACTCAGGGTGTTATCATTCCCGCCACCAATATCAAGCATTTGATGTTGCGCTGGGATGTGGTGCATGCGGCTCAATCTGGCCAATTTAACATTTATGCCGTAAGCCATGTGGACGAGGCTATTGAGTTATTGTCAGGAATGCAAGCAGGCGGAGTCAACGAACAGGGCGTTTATCAGCCGGACTCATTTAACGGTCAGGTTGAAGCCCAGTTGGCGGAGTTTACGCAGATTAAAAAAGCGTTTACTAGTAAATCCAGGGAAGAGTGATTGCAGGACGAACCCTATCATTTAGTCGCGACGCAAAGCGTAACGGGGTTTCATCGAATGTGCAAGAGCGTTTAAACCTTTCGGTCGGGGTTGCAAACCCCGACCGGCTTGGTTCAAGTGATGACTTTATTTAACAAGAAAATCCCGCATCATGCCCATATCCTCATGTTCCAGGTTGTGGCAGTGGTACATAAATAAGCCTTTAAAATCATTGAACGGTTTTAAGACAGTGACTTTCTCACCCGGCATCACCAGTACCGTATCTTTCCAGCCGCTTTGTATGAATCCTGAAGAAACAGTGGCATAACTATCGCTGGAGCGTGAATTCACTTCCCGCTTGATGATCTGAAACTGTTCACCATGCATATGCATAGGATGCGGCATGTTCATCATGCCATGCATGCCGTCTCCAAAACCATTATCGAACTCGATTAATTGCAGGCTGTTAACCGGAATGATTTCATCCGGCTGTATGTCGTTCATTTTATAAGAACGGCCATTCAACAGGGCGGACATGTGCTGCATGGATAGGGCGATAGTTTTGGGTTGGGTCGCATTGGCTGCATTTTTGATTTGCAGCGCAGTGATAGGAGTAAGCGACTTGGGTAAGCTGTGCTTGTTTTCTTCCTTGCGATCGACCCGAATTTTAAGCACTGGATAGTCGGAGCCGGAAGGCAAGGCGCTGACTGACATCATGCCACCCATCATGCCGCCCCCCATCATCCCTCCGCGCCCCCCCATCATGCCCATGCCGCCGCGATGCGAGGCCGCATCAAACTGAAGACTGCGCAGGGTCAGTTCTGTGCCTAAGGTCCGTTCGCTAAAGTCCATCCATAATTCGAGTCGCTCTCCGGGAGACAACATCACATATTGATGTTGTTCGGGGCTTCCGAGCAGTCCACCATCGACGCCTATGACAGTGATCGGCGTGCCGTCATTCCAGGCAAGTTTATAAATACGGGAATTAGAGCCATTTAACAGTCGGAACCGATAAGCGCGCGTCGCAACCGGCAACACCTTATCAGGTCGGCCATTGACCATAATCTGTTCACCCAAGAAACCCTGCATGCGTTGCATCATATGAGCCGAATAAACCAGCTGGTTTTGACTGTCAAAACTGCGATCCTGAATGACCAGCGGCACATCATAGTCGCCCTCGGGTAAATTCAGCGCCTGTTCCTGATCATCGCTGACGATAAACAATCCGGCCAGGCCGGAATAGACCTGCCTAGCCGTGACGCTGTGGGTGTGGGCATGATACCAGTATGTACCGGCCCGGTTGAGTATTTCAAATTCATAGATATAGGTTTCGCCCTGATCGAGCGCATACATCGGATTGCCATCCATATTGGAGGGCACATGCATACCATGCCAATGCAGTATTGATTGTGCAGGTAAATTATTATTAAGAATCAGCCTGACCTTTTGACCCTTTTTTAAGCGCAGGGTAGGGGCCAGATAAGTGCCTTCGTTATTATCCAGCACTCCCGGAGAACCTTTGTTAACCTTGCCGGTTACTTTCCAGACCCGGGTTTTTTGGCCTGTTAAAATGGCTATCTCAGCCGTATTCATTGTCAGTTCGATCTCAACGTCGGCGGAAAAACCGTCAGATGGCCGGTTGACGCTGACAAATCCGCCGGTCTGCGCCCAGCTTGGATAGGTGACCGCTCCGGCAATACCGAGTGCAGCATATTTTAATAGTTTGCGGCGTTGTAAATTAGTCGTCGTATTCATTAGACTTACCTCAATTTAGCTTATTAGAAATGGTGAACGGGCTGTTGATATAATAAGCCTCACAACTTGATGAGACCACATAATTTGTGAGTCATTTAATCATAATTAAATGACGAATCGTTTTTCCACCAAAAGCTCGATTTTTTTAACGAGATACCAAGCTGTAAGCCTTCATCCAAAGGAAGAATAAAAACCAAGACAAAATCTTGATTTATTTCGTGTCTTTTGTGCTTTTCGTGGACAATGATGTAATATCAGCCAGTAAATATACATGTGCAAGAGACCCCATTGACAGACACGAAACATTTTTTCAGTAGCGAAGGCGGATTAGCCGAAGTCATCCCCGGCTATCAGCCACGCGCGGCACAGCTTGAAATGGCCGAAGCGATTGCCCATGCCATTGACTCAAACCAGCATTTAATCGCCGAAGCCGGCACCGGAACCGGCAAGACTTTTGCCTATCTGGTGCCGGCTATTTTGTCTGGTAAAAAGGTCATTATTTCGACCGGCACCAAAAATCTTCAGGACCAGCTGTTTAACAAGGATTTGCCGGTGATCCGCAAGGCGATCAAAACACCGTTTGTAGCCGCCCTGTTAAAAGGCCGCAGCAATTATCTGTGCACTTATCGCTTGCAAAACGCGTTGACCTCCACGCTGGGTTTTAGCAAGGAAGATGCGGTTGCGCTGGCAAAAATAAAGTCCTGGGCTAAACGCACCAAAACCGGTGATACCTCGGAAATGTCCGAAGTGGCCGAGGCCGATCCGGTCTGGTATCAGGCGACCTCGTCCTTGGATAATTGCCTGGGTCAGGATTGCCCCGATTACGCTGAGTGTTTTCTGGTTAAGGCCAGGAAAAAAGCGCAGGAATGCGAGATCCTGGTGGTTAATCATCATTTGCTGTGCGCCGATTGGTCGATACGCGACAGCGGTTTTGGCGAGTTGTTGCCAAATGCCGAGGTGGTTATCATCGACGAGGCGCATCAACTGGCCGATACTGCGTCCAATTTTTTAGGCATCAGCGTCAGCGCAAAGCAGCTTAATGATCTGGCCAAAGATGCGCTGATGGAATATTTCAAAGATGCGACCGATATTCCGGCTTTGCGTACGGCTTGTGAGGACCTGGAGCACGAGGTCAAGGATTTACGGTTGGCGTTCGGCATAGAGCTTAAGCGCGGCGACTGGAGAGACATCGAAAACAATCCCAAGCTGGTCTCAAGCTTAACTGCGGTCAAGGAGCAATTGCAGCGCTTAGCCGAGCAACTGGAATTGGCCTCGGTCAAAACCAAAGGTCTGGACGCCTGTTTTAAACGCGCTGACGAACTGCTGCAGCAGTTAAAGATCATCCTCGAAGACAGCAGCGGCAAATGGATACGCTGGTACGAGACCTATAAAAACACCTTTACTCTGAGCCGAACGCCGCTGGATATAGCGGCGGAATTTCGCTCCTTTATGCAGCAACATCAGACGGCGTGGATTTTTACCTCGGCGACCTTGAGTGTGGCGAACAAGTTTGATCATTTCGCGAATAATTTGGGGCTTAGCAACGCGGCCAGCGAAAGTTGGGGCAGTCCGTTTGATTTTGCCCATCAATCGTTGTTTTATCACCCGAAAGGCTTGCCGCAGCCCAATGATCCCGACTTTATTCCGCTGATCGTAGAATTTGCGATACCGGTGTTGCAGGCCAGCAAGGGCAGGGCATTTTTCCTGTTTACCAGCCATCGCGCGCTGAAACAGGCGGCTGAATTGCTGGAGAAGAAAATAGATTTTCCGCTGCTCATTCAGGGCAGTCGACCCAAAGCCTTGTTGCTGGAGCAGTTTAAGGACGCGGGCAATGCGGTATTGCTCGGTACCTCAAGTTTTTGGGAAGGCGTCGATGTCAGGGGCGAGGCCTTATCTTGCGTCATTATCGACAAGTTGCCGTTCGCGTCCCCCGGCGATCCGGTTTTAAAAGCCAGATTGGATGCGATGACCAAACAGGGACGGAACTCGTTTTTTGAATACCAGCTGCCCAATGCTGTGATTGCGTTAAGACAGGGCATAGGCCGATTGATTCGTGACGTGACCGACCGGGGCGTATTGATGGTCTGCGATCCCAGGCTGTTAAAAAAATCATACGGGCAGATATTTTTAGACAGTGTGCCGGCCATGAAGCGCACCCGAGATATAGAAGAAGTACGGGCATTTTTTAAGGAAGAGACAGAATCATGAAATTACTGGCAGTAGAAACATCGACTGAAGCTTGTTCCGCAGCACTGTTTATAGACGGCAAGGTGAGCGAACGTTATGAGTTGGCGCCTAAAGAGCATACCAAGCTGATTTTACCGATGATAGCTAGCTTAATGGCTGAGGCGGGTTTAAAGCCGCAACAGCTGGATGCATTGGCGTTCAGTCGCGGCCCCGGTTCGTTCACCGGCGTCCGCATCTCTACCGGCGTGATCCAGGGCATCGCGTTGGGAGCCGATTTGCCGGTTGTCCCCGTATCCACCCTGGCGGCAATCGCCCAGGATTTTTTCGATAGTAATGACGATAACGTCGCCTATGTCGCGATGGATGCGCGAATGAGCGAGATTTTCTGGGGCGTTTATCGGCGCGATGCACAGGGCTATGCCGAACTGATAGGCGACGAAGCCGTGACTCCGGCTGAGCAGATCGAGTTTCCCGAGTTGACCGGCGTAGGCATTGGTTCGGGCTGGGGTGTTTACCCTCAAGAATTGATGACTCGCTTGACTGGTTTAGTCAGTCGTTATCAAGCCGATAGACTGCCCAGAGCCGGAGCGATTGCCCGCTTAGGCGCGCGGGGTTTCGAGCAGGGCATGGCCGTTGCCGTCGAACAGGCCATGCCAGTATATTTGCGGGATAAGGTGGCTAAGAAAGAATCGGAAAGGTGATAGGTTTGGGGTGATATAAAGCGCTTTTATCGATTCTTAAACAGACAAAGGAAACAGCTATTTTGAAATATGAGATTATGGCCTTTATGTTTAGCTCCCTGTTGATACTGATTTATTATTTGTATTTGGGCAGACGAACTCGCCGCGAACCCGATTCGAGTGTCCACGCATTCAACGCGAGCATTCGAGAGCGGTGGGTAAAGATGGTGATCAGCAAAGACAATAAGGATATTCTTGCTATTCAAACCTTGCGCAATTCGGTCATGTCCGCCAGTTTCATGGCTTCGACCTCGATATTGTTGATAATGGGCGCCTTAAACATCGGTGACAAAGTTGGTCAATGGGCCCTCAAATGGCATCCCTATGGTTTAGTTAATAATTATTCTGCTGAATTATGGCAAATCAAATTGGGTTT
The DNA here is from genome assembly GCA_947506075.1 of Methylococcaceae bacterium. GTDB lineage: Bacteria > Pseudomonadota > Gammaproteobacteria > Methylococcales > Methylomonadaceae > Methylobacter_A. The sequence goes on along the minus strand of CANNNN010000098.1, from coordinate 1,809 downwards.
ATTGCTGCTTGATTTTTCAATAGCCTTTTATTGTTTTTCAATGGCAATACGCTTCTTCAATCACGTCGGATATATGATTAATCTTCCTGATGATGTCCCGGCTGATGAGGGCTTATCTCAACAAACCTGTGTTTATCTAAACCGAGCCGGGCTTTTTTATTCATTTGGCACACGTACCTTTTTTTTCAGCTTGCCTATCATCCTGTGGTTTTTCGGCCCCTATTTTTTGCTACTGGCAACGCTAGTATTGATCGGCGGTCTTGCCATGCTGGACAAGGTGCCAAGATAAAGGTTTGCGATAAAAAATATCCTGTTTTTTGCCTTTTGTGGGTGTTTTTGAATAACGACAAACCTTTCAGATGATCTAAGATTCGATCTTATATTTTTTTCGTTTGCGCCAAAAGGTTGCTCGGCTCATTCCCGCATATTGTGCGGCAGCTTCCAAATGTCCACCGTTCATTTGCAAGGCTTCCCGGATAAGCTCTGCTTCATTTTTGTATTTTGTGTGTTTGATCGACGGCAGGAAATCTGTAGCCGTTAAGCCTGGGGTCTCGCGAAATTCCGGCGGCAAATCTACCACACCCGTAACTACTCGCCCCTTGTAATGTCCAATTCGCCAGCCAGCGCCATTTGAACGGCAATAAGCGGGTTATAACCTTTATTCGCCATCGTTTGCAGATAGCTCGATATTCGGCAATAAGCCTGCGCATAGATTTCTGTCCTGAAGCAACCGGACACTTTTTGCTTTACCTTGGACATACGCAAATCCTGCTCAGCCCGGTTATTGGTAAATGAAACATGCGGATCTTTTGCAAATAGCAACACCGATGCCTCGTGAGTTTGCATGCGCTCCAGTAAATTATGTGCATCTGATTTAGCCAGCTTACCGCGTTTCCCGCTCGGTTTTGGGGGTATCACCGGCAGCTCTTTTGCGCCGCGCGTTAAAATAGCTCGGTAGCGCTTCTGCAGATTAACCAAGTCCTTGTCACTCAATTTCTTTTCCTCGCTTTTGGAGACCTTGACACAGGTTTCCTGTAATAGGCGTTTCATATTCCGCGCCCAGGCATAATCGTTTGACTCGAAAATAAAAGTCAATTCGCGCAGCAAATGCGACCCGCACAGTCCATGACCGCAGTGAAGATAGGACAAATAGGAAGCCCAGCAATCGTGAATAATGACCCCGCCATAGCGCGGAATAATATCAATTGCTTCAATCGCCTCCTTGCCCCGCTTTCGATGCAGGAATTTAAGCGTGATGTCGCCTGCTGAGTAAACATGCAGCCAATGATTTTTCTTATCAACCTGCAGTGACGTTTCATCGACATTGATAGCAGGGGCTTTAAGAATCTGTGCTATCGCGTCAAGCTCCCAGGTGTCTAAAGCCTGGTGCAGACGCAAGACAAATTTAAGCAGCGTGGATTCGGCAATAACCTCGCCTATCATGGCGTTAACCAGCTTTTGCACCCGATTCAGCGCAACCATCTGGCAAACCAGCAAGTTGACGACAAAAGCCTTCAGGCCCTCGCCATATTGCAAGGGGCCGTGCAGATCGGCAGGGAACTTAGCTTTGACCGTTGTCTTGCAGACTGGACACTGCTTAATCTCTGCATCCACATGCTCAACGACTTTTTCAAAAATAATGTCAATCTTGGTGCGCCTTTCGTGATGCGTACAGGGAACCTCTGTGAGGTCTTCTGCGCAGGCATCGCAGGTGTTGACGGTTGAGATGGTCACTTGCTCGCGAACTCGGCTATTTTTAGCTTGGGTGTCGGTTTCTTTTTTGCCCTTACCGTTACTGCCTTGCTGGCC
>CANNNN010000097.1 GCA_947506075.1 Methylococcaceae bacterium | reverse complement strand
ATGCCGTCACCACCGCCAACACATTATGATGACTTCGATGACGATATTCCGTTCTAGGACCCACCTTAGACTTGTTATGTAAATAATTATCAGAAGCCCTTGTAACAAAGGGCTTTTTTTTGTTAAATATTAACTCACCGTTCGCTAAATTTTTTCGAGCATTATGAAATTGTGGCAGAATATTTTCATTTGCCGCCGCCATGGAAACTCTAATACACATAACGAAAACTGAACGAGTTGATGATATTCCGCTACTATTCAGGATTTTTACCCTGATTAACGTCGGCAATGAATTTATCTAGAACTCGTGCAAGCCGGCTATTCAACTATTAAAGTTGTTGAGTTTTAGCTCTGGCTGGCAAACTTTGCGGAAGCTAATCGCCGCCCAGTAAATTGCCTAAGCCGCCGAGAATTGAGCCTTCTCCGGTCTGTTTGCCACCACCTTGCGGTGCAGAAGATAGCATTCGGCCGGCTAAACGAGAGAACGGCAGGCTTTGTAACCAAACGGTGCCGGGGCCGGTTAATTTGGCAAAAAACAAACCTTCGCCGCCAAACAACATCGTTTTAATGCCGCCTGCCTGTTGTATGTCAAAATCCACGTCGCCAGTCATTGCTGCCAGACAGCCGGTATCTACATGTAAGGTTTCACCGGCGCTTAGTTTTATTTTCTTTAGGCAGCCACCGGCATGGATAAAGACCCAGCCATCGCCTTCCAGTTTTTGCATGATGAAACCTTCTCCACCGAACAGTCCGGTTAAAACCTTACGTTGAAAATGAATGCCGATTTGCACGCCTTTGGCGGCCGCTAAAAAACTGTCCTTTTGACAAATCAGTTTCCGGTCATAGTCTTTCTGGCTTAAAGCCAGAATGGTTCCCGGAAAGGGGGCGGCGAAGGCCACTTTGCCTTTACGATGGGCGGTTTGTGTAAACACGGTAATAAACAGACTTTCATTGGTCAACAAGCGTTTGCCGGCCCCCAGTAATAGCCCCATGATGCCGCTTTGTTGCGAGCTCGAGCCATCACCGAAAATAGTTTCCATTTTTACATCCACACTTTTGTACATCATCGCCCCGGCTTCTGCGACCGCGCTTTCTTGGGAGTCCAGTTCGATTTCCACAAACTGCATTTCATGGCCGTAGATTTTATAATCAATACCTTCGGTGACTGACTGTTGCCCAAAGCCATCAGAAGATTGTGTGTTGATCGTCGTTGCTTGCGTAGTAACAGGATTAACTGGCCGGGCAACCTCAGGCAGGCTTATCGGTTTGGAGGACATCATTGCAGCAGGCATCGGTGGAAAAGGCGTAACGCCATCTTTCTTCATCGGTCTGATCTCAGTCGCTTCATAGATGGTCATCCAGTCAGCTAAACCCTGATGCCAGCAATAGGCGCCCTGGTGTTCACGGGCAAAGGTTTTTGCATAGTCCGGTGTATGGGGTCCACTGGTTTCATTGTCAAAAGAAAAATACCATTCGTTCATCGTGTGAGCCTCGGTCAATAGGTGTATTGTAATAATGTGTACAAGAAAGTATAAACTACTGTAGTTTTTTTGATGAACTGTAACTGCTCTCTTCGTGTCTTCAGGGTGATATGGATGTCACTCTACCATTTACTGTAGGGTGTGCCGTGTAGTTAAGTTTTTGTAGGTTTTGAGGGAAAGTTACACTTTTGGAGTTGCACACATGACTGAACTGGATAATTTCAAATTTCTGGGCATTGCCTTAGCCATCGGTTTGCTGATCGGCCTGGAACGCGGTTGGCGCACTCGCGACCTGGATGAGGGCATGCGCGTTGCAGGATTACGTACCTATGGCATGATTAGCTTGTTGGGAGGTTTGTCGGGCATACTGACTCAGCAAATAGACCCTTATTTGATGGGTTTTGTTTTTCTGGGCCTAACGTTGATTTTGTTGATCTCGTATACTAAAAGTTTAGATAAATTTAATGATTATAGTATTACCGGGAGCGTTGCAGCGCTGATCACCTTTACCTTGGGGGCCTTAACAGTTGTTGGTCATAGTATGCTGGCTTCTGCATTTGCCGTGGTCATTACGGCGCTGCTTGGCTTTAAGCCCTTGCTTCATGGCTGGTTAAAGAAACTGGAACTGCATGAATTGTATGCAACGCTGAAATTATTACTGATCTCGGTCGTTATGCTTCCGATACTGCCTGATCAGGGCTACGGCCCTTGGGCTGTGTTTAATCCCTATCATATCTGGTGGATGGTGGTATTGATTGCCGCTATTTCCTATCTGGGCTACTTTGCGATCAGGATAGTCGGTAATCAGCAGGGGCCTGTTTTGACCGGCGCCTTAGGCGGATTGGTGTCTTCTACTGCCGTTACTCTTAATCTGTCAAAGTTATTCACTCAATATCCAAACATGAAAAATGTGCTGGCAGCAGGCATTTTAACCGCCTGTGCCACGATGTTTGTAAGGACTCTATTGCTAACCTCGGTTATTAATCCCGCATTGTTTATCAGGCTGCTCCCTGGGTTACTGGTCATGTCGGTTGTAACTTATCTTGTTGCTTTTCTGTTATGGCATAACGGACGAGGATTTAGAGCCGTTGAAGATATCGCATTAACAAACCCTTTCCAATTAGGCATGGCCTTAAAGTTTGGTGCATTTTTAGTTGTCATCATATTACTTTCCAAACTGCTCAAAGTTTATTTCGGCGATATGGGAACTTATTTTCTTGCGGCGATTTCCGGCCTGGCGGATGTTGATCCGATTACGCTATCGATGTCGCAAATGAGTAACAAAGGCATGGAGCTTAGCGTCGCTGCCCGGGCGATTCTTATTGCGGTATCAGTCAATTCGGGTATTAAAGGCATGATGTCAGCCATTGTTGGCGGCTGGGCCTTGGGATTCAGAGTCGGAGGTACGTTAGTGGGCGCTGTGGTTGCTGGGCTAATGATTACATAATGGGAAAAGCGCTAGTACAGAGACTGAATTGATTAAACGACATGACAGCTACAAATTTAATCCGTGGCTTCTGGTTATAATGTCGCTTAATCATCGACGGCATCACCCGCTAAAGTACAAAGGGCTTTAAGCGCATTGAGAGCAGTCTCCCGTCTATCAGAACTCAATAATTCAAGTTGGGTCAGAATATGCAACCAGTAAATTAACCAGTATCTGTTCATAAATTCTGGACAAGACTACCAAATCATCTACAGCTACATGTTCGTTGATTTTATGAATGCTTTCATTCAACGGCCCGAGTTCAATTACTTGTGCCCCGGTCGGCGCAATAAATCGTCCATCCGAGGTGCCGCCGCCGGTATCGTCCAGGGTTTCAAAACCGGTCACGATTTTGATTGCAGCGTGGGCGGCATCGATTAGTTCACCCGGTGCGGTCAGGAAAGGATTGCCGGATAAGCGCCAGTGCAGATCGTAATTAAAAGTGTATTTGTCCAGGATAGCATGGGTGCGTCGCTTGATGGTGTCTTCGTCCAATTCGGTGCAAAAACGCAAGTTGAACTGCACGTTGACGCTGCCGGGAATGATGTTTTCCGCACCGGTTCCAGCATTGATATTGGAAACCTGTAAACTGGTCGGTGGGAAAAATTCATTGCCGTGGTCCCAGACTTCCTCGATCAGGTCTTTTAAAGCCGGGGCGAAGGTATGTATAGGATTGTCGGCAAGTTCGGGATAGGCGACGTGGCCTTGTATGCCTTTAATCGTCAATTGTGCGCATAAGGAACCGCGTCTGCCGACCCGAATCACGTCGCCAATTTTTTTATCGCTGGAGGGTTCGCCAACCAGACACCAGTCTATTTTTTCGTTGCGTTGTTCCAGCACTTCTACGACTTTAACCACGCCATTGGTGGCTATGCCTTCTTCGTCGCTGGTCAGCATCAACGCGATGGAACCCTTATGATCCGGGTGGTTGACAATAAAGCGTTCGACGGCGGTAATGAAACAGGCGATGCCGCCTTTCATGTCGGCAGCGCCCCGGCCATAAAGCTTGCCGTCACGAATCGTTGGCGTAAAAGGCGGCGTAGTCCAGGCCTCCAGAGGGCCGGTTGGCACAACATCGGTGTGACCGAGGAAGGTCAGTAGCGGTTTGGCAATGCCGCGTCTCAACCAGATATTTTGGGTGTCATCAAAATCCAGACGTTCTTCGTTGAAGCCAAGTTTGGTTAAACGTGCAGAAAGCAGGTCCTGGCAGCCGGCGTCTTTGGGGGTTACCGATTCCCTGCTGATCAGGTCTTTAAGGAGTTCCAGTGTGTCGGTCATAATGATTCGATTGGATTGATATCAGTTTTCTCAGGCAAAATTGAAGCATACCCACCAATCTTGGCATTAAATCCAAGGATTAGCTGGTCGCCAAAATCTAAAATCGGGCGTTTGATCAGGGTAGGGGTGCTCAGCATTAATTGCAGAGCCTTTTCCAAGGTCAGGTCGGATTGCTGCTCGGCGCTGAGCTCCCGCCAGCTGGTGCTGCTGCGGTTAAGCAGCTTGTTCCAGTCGATATGCTCGGCAAAATGCTGTAGCAGTTCAGGCGATAAGCCATCGGTACGATAATCATGAAACCGATAGCTTATGCTGTTTTGATCCAGCCAATTACGCGCTTTTTTGACGGTGTCGCAGTTTTTTATGCCATAAAGCGTGTGCATGGTTTTTTACAATTGACTGTTCAGCAATTCGTCTAGGTCAGGTAATTCTTTGTCAGATTTGCAGCGTTTTTTATAAAGATCAACAAATTCCATGAAAGCCTGTTCCAGATCGGCCAGTATTTCTACTTCGTTTTCGCGCTCATCCTCAGGAACATCTTCGGACTCCAGATATTCATGTTGCAAAGCGACTTCGCTGTTTAAAGCCAGCGTGGCGTAAATAATTGCATTGTTTGATATGTTGTCGCTCATGGTATTAGCCTTGGTTAGTTTGTGGATGGATGGGGTAGGTTGGGTTCACGCAGAATAACCCAACAATATTATTGTTCTCTAAAACGAATCGTAAGGCCTTGTAAAAAATTTCTTAAAATCTGATCGCCGCATTCCCGGTGATGCTTATGACCTTTTTGCCTAAAAAAAGAACTAAGCTCACCTTTGGATAATTCAAAATCAGCCAGTTTTAAGGTGCTCAGCATGTCTTCTTCCTTAAATTCCAGCGCGATTCGCAGTTTTTTAAGAATGGTATTATTGGTCAGATGCTCCGGTTTTTTAGGCGTCTCCGGTTGATTTTCCTGTTTGCCTCTTCTATAGATAATCAAGCCGTCCAGAAACTGCGCCAGCAGCTTGTTGTTCAGTTCGAGGTAGCCTTCTTCATTATCTTTTTTAAGCAGCGGGAGCAATTCATCCCGCGTTATCTCTACGTCGCTCAGCGCAAAGATGTCGATCATGGTCTGGTCTTTAAGCTCTAAAGCATAGCGAAGTCTGCGCAATACATCGTTGTTGATCATAGTTTCCGTGTGGCAAAGTTGGGGGCAGGGTTAGGGGGCGTTTCTTAAATCGCTTGCTTATTTCCTGCAATCAATCCCTCAGTAATTCATTAATGCCGGTTTTGCTGCGGGTTTTTTCATCAACCTGTTTGATGATGACTGCGCAATAAAGGCTGTATAGGCCATCCGCAGACGGCAAGTTGCCGGGAACGACGACGGAACCTGCCGGAACGCGGCCATAGCTGATCTCACCTGTCATACGGTTGAAGATTTTAGTGCTTTGTCCGATGTAAACGCCCATCGAAATCACCGAACCTTGTTCAACGACAACGCCTTCGACGATTTCCGAACGTGCGCCGATAAAGCAGTTGTCTTCAATGATGGTAGGGCCTGCTTGCAAGGGTTCCAGAACGCCACCGATGCCGACGCCACCGGAAAGATGTACATTCTTGCCGATTTGCGCGCAAGAGCCGACGCTGGCCCAGGTGTCAACCATGGTGCCGGAATCGACATAGCCGCCGATGTTGACAAACGATGGCATTAACACGGCACCCGGGGCAATATAAGCTCCGTGACGGACTATCGCATTAGGCACGACGCGCACGCCGGATTGCGCAAAATCTTCGGGTGAATAGGTGCCGAATTTGGCTTCAACCTTGTCGTAATAACGGCTGTTACCGCCTTCGATGACACGGTTTTCGTTGATTCTGAACGACAATAGTACGGCTTTTTTCAGCCACTGGTTGACGACCCATTCGCCAGTGGTTTTTTCGGCGACACGGGCTTTGCCGCTGTCCAGCAAGTTGATTGCAGTGACCACGGCTGAGCGAACTTCAGGTGAAACGTTTGCGGGTGAGATGTCGGAGCGTTGTTCGAAGGCTTCGTTAATTATTTTTTCTAGTTCTAACATGATTTTTTTATAAAGAGTTAAGGAAAGTTTTTATGCGTTGGGCCGCGTCGATACATTCATTCAACGGCGCAACCAGTGCAATTCTGACATGATTTAAGCCCGGATTGATTCCGTCAAAATCACGGGATAGAAAGCTACCAGGCAGCACGGTGATGTTTTGCTGAGCAAACAACTGCTGGGCAAATTCGGTATCCGCTATCGTTGTTTTCAGCCAGACATAGAAACTGGCCGGCGGTTTAGTAATAGTGCAAACAGCGTCGAGAATATCGATAAAGGCCGCGAATTTTTCACGATACAGACGACGGTTTTCGACGACGTGAGTTTCATCCTGCCAGGCTTGAATGCTGGCATGCTGGGTAGGCAACGGCATCGCACAGCCGTGATAGGTCCGGTATTGAAAATAGTGTTTCAAAATCTCCGCGTCGCCGGCGACAAAACCCGAGCGTAGTCCCGGCGCATTGGAGCGCTTGGATAAGCTATGGAAAATAATGCAGCGTTTGAATTCCGTGTTGCCCATGTTGTAAGCAGTTTGCAGCAAACCCGGCGGAGGATTGCTTTCGTCGTCATAAAGTTCGCTGTAACATTCGTCGGATGCAATCACGAAATCATGTTTTTCCGCCAGTTTGAGCAGTATTTCTTGGCTGGCTACATCCAACACCGAACCGGTCGGGTTGCCCGGAGAACAAATATAAATCAGTTGGCAGCGCTGCCAGATGTCATCAGGGACAGCATCAAAATCGGGTAAATAACCGGAGTCCTCCAGCGTGTTCAGAAAATAAGGTTCGGCGCCTGCCAGCAAGGCTGCGCCTTCATAAATCTGATAAAACGGGTTCGGCATGATCACGACAGGCGTGTTTTTAGTCGTATCAATAATGCATTGGGCAAAGGAAAACAAGGCCTCGCGTGTGCCGTTGACCGGTAAGACCTGGGTTTCAGGGTTAATGAAATCAGCCGGAATCTGAAAGCGTCGACCTATCCATTGGGTGATTGCCAGTCTAAGTTCCGGTATACCTTTGGTGGTCGGGTAATTAGACAAACCGTGCAAATGCGTTAACAACGCTTCTTGAATCAGATGCGGTGTGGGATGCGTCGGCTCGCCCATAGACAGTGCGATATGAGGCAGATTTGCAGGCGGAGTAATGCCTGCTTTAAGTTGCGCCAGTTTCTCGAACGGGTAAGGGTGCAGGTACTTTAAATTCGGGGTCATCGATTAGTTGCAATGCGGTTGTTTGCCTTGTGATTGGGCTTGCTGGAACAGTCCCATAGCTTGCGGCATGTGCTTTTCCAAGTCTTGAATACGCGTGGCATGCGACGGGTGAGTCGACATGAATTCAATCGGCTGCTGACCTTGTGAGGCCTGTTCCATTTTCTGCCACAAGCCGATACTTTGTCTGGGATCAAAACCGGCCTTGGCCATTAAATCCAAGCCTATCATATCGGCTTCGCTTTCATGGACGCGACTGTAAGGCATCAAGATACCGTATTGCGCACCGACGCCCAGCAGGCCAAGAGCCGTTTGTCCGAGGGCGGTTTGCGGCGCACTGACCGCTTGAATAACATTCATGCCCGAACTGACCGCCATTTCCTGTGAGGCGCGTTCATTGCTGTGCCTGGCGAGTACGTGGCCGATTTCATGGCCGACTACCGCAGCCAGCTGATCCTGGTTGCCGACCAGTGTCAGCATTCCGGTATGTATGCCGATTTTATTGCTAGGTAGCGCAAACGCGTTAGGCGAGGCATCTTCGAAGACCACAACTTCCCAGTTGCCGCCGGTTTCCTTGGTAATCGCTCCGGCTATGCAGCTAGCCAGTTGATTGTATTGACTGTTAGTGCTGATCGGTTTTTGTTTTTTTAAATTATCAAAGGCCTGCAAACCCATTTGATCGATTTGCGTGTCGGGCATAAACACCAATTGGCTGCGGCCAGTAGGACTGGTGACACAGGCGCTTAACAAGCAGGTGGTAATTAGGGCAGGGAATAGTTTTTTTAACATAAAGAAAGACCGTTAGTTTCTGTTATGTCGCTTATTTTAACGTAAGTTTTTATTCGGGGTTTAAAAATGTACATAGCTCTTCAGCGAATGCTGATTTTTATGCAACTACTCGCCCCCTGTAGAGTCCAATTCGTCAGCTAATGCCATTTGAACGGCAATAAGCGGGTTATAACCTTTGTTCGCCATCGTTTGCAGGTAGCTCGATATTCGGCAATAAGCCAGCGCATAAGTTTCTGTTCTGAAGCAACCTGACACTT
>CANNNN010000096.1 GCA_947506075.1 Methylococcaceae bacterium | reverse complement strand
TGCTAACCGTCCTGTCCATCAATTCTTGCACGGCTAAGTATCGGCGCATAAATAAACACGAATAGGGAAAATGCCGCCAGCCAGGATAGCGTCGATACATACAGTAAAGTTTCGTACCAGTTAGGCATCGCTATCGGCAATAATACCCGAAACAAGGCAGCGACATTAATCAACACAAACGCAATAGCTATCGTATTGGAAGCCTTAAGCGCCCGTCCGGTATGACCTAGTGACACTCTTGCCATCATTCCTAGCGTTAATACGCCGATGCCTCCCAGCGTAAAAGCATGCAGCGCCAGAGCCGGCAGCACGATGGCATAGGCCGACAATACGGTCAATATAAAGCCCAGAATGACCCAGCTGTATCCGACGTAAAGCACCCATAACATCGGCACATACCAGATGCGTTGCACATACCAGCCAAATAGTCTGGTGAGGTTGAGAATAGCAGCAGCGCTAGCCGCCAAAGCTAACCAGGTTCCTGAAATAGCGGCTAATTGCAACGCAAAGACAATCACGGCTGATGCTACCGATACGTTATCCAGTAACGGATTTTTGATGATCAGCGTTCCCGGAATACCGCGTTCTGTAAAAAAAGGAAACACGCGTCCGGCAATGATCAAAATTAAAATGATAATCGTCGCAATAATCAGCTGGAGTCCTGCGGCTGCGGTGTTTTCCTGCAAGCCCAGCATTTGGACATGGATCAAGCCATTACCCAGAGCCAATAACAGCAATAACCCTATGAAAAACATATTCCTGTATTGCTTCACTGCAATAATAGGTTTGCTGACTTGATAAGCCAGAGCCGGCAAAAAAGAAAAATCCACCAGGGCGATCAACGCGTCAGGCAACAGGCCGGAATAGAATGGCAGGATACGGCCATAGAGCCACAACAGGCACAAACCTGCCAACTGGTCGCCGGTCACAGTCGCTTTGCCGGTCCAGTTTTTAACCGCTGTTAATAAAAAACCTGAGATGACGGCTGCCGCATAACCCAGCAGCATTTCGTGTGCATGCCAGTAGCTGTTGGGAAAATAAGCTTCAGACGTTAATGTGCCGTTGGATAGGGCATTCCAGAAGACAATCAGAATCAGAGCCGCAAGACCTGCCAACATAAAAAAGGCTCTAAAGCCCAGGGCAAAAAGGGGGTAATCAAAAATAGGGTGTGATTTCATTGCGTTTTTTCCAGCCGGTTTTGCTCAGCGTTAGAGAATGTTGGTAATTATACCCATTTCGTAAGCACTGAGTGCCATCAAATACTATGCAACGTAGATTATGCTGCTTCCCAAGTTCAAGCTTGGGAAGCCAGTACGCGAAGCTCTAGCTTCGCGAAACTGAACAGGAAGCTGGAGCCTGGGAACGATTGCAGGTTCCAGATAAGGTCTGAACGTTTCTTCCCCGTTAGTTATTGTTCTTTAAGCGCAAGCGCCGCGCCATGGAGGGCTTTGGCAAGAGTAGGATGGGCATGTACGGTTTTGACCAGGTCTTCGCTGCTGGCGGAGAATTCCATGGCCAGTACGGCTTCGGCAATCATTTCTGAGGCTTGGGTGCCTATGATATGAACGCCAAGCAGTGTGTCGGTCTCCGCCTGGGTGATGATTTTAACCATGCCTTCGGTCTTGTCAATCGCATGAGCACGGGCTGTGGCGTTTAACGGGAATGTGCCGACTTTGATTGATACGCCCGTAGCTCTTAAGACCTGTTCGGTTTGACCTACCCAGGCAATTTCCGGCTCGGTAAAAATAACGCTGGGCAACAGATCATAGTTGACAGGGTTGTGGATGCCGGCGATTTGTTCGGCAACAAACAGACCTTCTTCTATGCCTTTATGAGCTATCATCGGGCCGAGCACGGTCAGATCGCCTATCGCGTAAACGCCAGGCAGGTTGGTTCGACAATTTTCGTCGACGTGGACATAGCCATTTTCATCGAGCAGTAAATCGGCTTCTGCGGCGGCCAGATTGTCGGTATTGGGTTTTCTGCCTGATGCAACAATCAGCTTGTCGACTCGCAGCGCATGAGTGCCGTCACTGTCTTGATATTCTATGGCGACTTTTTTATTGCTTTTTTTTGCTGAAATAACTCGCGCACCCAAACGCAGTTCCAGTCCCTGTTCGATATAGATCCGGTAGGCCTCGCGGGCTATTTGCTGATCAGTCATGGCTAAAAAATTTTCCTGGGCTTCTAGCAGTATGGTTTCGGAGCCCAGCCTGTTCCAGATGCTGGCTAATTCAAGGCCGATAACGCCTGCTCCGATAATGGCTAAACGCTTGGGCACCGCGTTTAGATTTAAAGCCATCGTCGAATCAATAATAAACTCATTGTCTATCGGCGCGCAGGTTAAGGCGATTGGGGAGGAGCCTGCAGCCAGAATAATATGTTTGGCTTCGATTATTGAGGGGGGCGACTTGTCGGTCTGGGTAATTTCCACCTGTCGCTCATTAAGCAGTCTGGCCTCTGCCTGAATGGTGACAATCTTGTGCGCGGCGAACGAGTCGGCAACTTCTCGGCTGAGTGTGTTAACAATGTTGTCTTTGCGCTGCATCATCAGCGCAATATCTAAGGAAACCGTTTCCATCCGAATGCCGTGTTCTGTTCGTTTATTGATTAGCGAGTCATAAATTTTCGCAGATTCCAATAAGGCAATCGAAGCAACGCAACCGGCGTTCAGGTAAGTGCCGCCCAGACTGACCAGGCCTTTTTTATTGCACCAGTCATCGATGCAGGCGGTTTTCAGGCCAAGCTGTGCGCACCGGATGGCCGCCGAGTAACCTGCGGGGCCAGCGCCGACTACGATGACGTCGAATGATTGTATTTGCTTTTTTGGCATGATTTATCCTAAAAAATCTGTGTAACTACTCAGTGGTTAGAATAATGGAGCGCAGATGACGCCGATGATTAAAGTAAAATAATGATCTGTATTAAACGTATTTATCTGCGTCCCGTTGCGTTGTATGACTGAATAGCCGGGTCGGACAATATCTTTTCATTGCCCGACATTTAAGGCGCATTAATGCCGGGCATAAACAGCACGCCCGAAACTCGGCCTACGTGGCTATATATTAAGCAATAAGTGAGCGGGCGCTTCCAGGCATTCTTTGATAGTGACTAGAAACTGCACGGCCTCGCGGCCATCAACCAGACGATGGTCATAGGATAAAGCCAGATACATGATCGGTCTGATCACAATCTGTCCGTTTTCAACTACGGCTCGTTCCTTGATCGCATGCATGCCCAGGATGGCGCATTGCGGCGGATTAAGTATCGGTGTGGACAGCATCGAACCGAAAATGCCGCCGTTGGTAATCGTGAAGGTGCCGCCTTTTAAGTCATCATAGGTCAGACTTCCGGATCGGGTTTTTGCGCCGAAATCGACGATGCTTTGTTCAATGCCGGCAAAGTCGAGTTGATCCGCATCACGCAGTACCGGCACTATCAAACCGCGTTCGGTGCTGACGGCAATGCCTATGTCATAGTAGCCGTGATAAATGATGTCGTTATCATCAATCGAGGCGTTGATTGCCGGGAAGCGTTTTAAAGCCTCGATAGAGGCCTTAACAAAGAAAGACATAAAGCCCAGTTTGACCTGGTGCTTTTTCTCGAAGCGTTCTTTGTACTGGTTGCGAAGATCAATGACGTTTTGCATGTTGACCTCATTAAAGGTGGTCAACATCGCCGCATTTTGCTGTGCCTGCAACAGCCGTTCGGCTACTTTGGCTCTTAGGCGGGTCATCGGTACGCGCTGTTCCGGGCGCAGATTTGAAATCCTTGTGTTTTCGATTTTATCTTTAGCCGCAGCTGGAGTTTCTGCTTCAACTTTTGGCAAGCCGATGCTGAGGGGGGCTTCCTTGTGGTTCGGGACTATCAGTTCGGCTTCCTGGAGGTTTTTTTTGTGCAGATAATCCAATACGTCAACTTTAGTCAGGCGACCTTCTTTGCCTGAGCCTTTGATTAGCGAAGGGTCCAGCGCATTTTCGGCGATTAACCGTCGCACAGAAGGGCTTAGCGGTATATCTGCTTCCTCATGCTCGGGTTCAGGTTCAGGGGTGCTTGTTGTTGGGCTTTGTTGAACGGCTTGAACCTCAAGCAAGGCCAGTACTTCGCCGCCGACCACAAGAGCACCGTCATTCTTGAGTATCTTTACGAGGATTCCGGATTCCGGAGCAGGCACTTCCAGCACCACTTTGTCCGTTTCAAGATCGACTAGATTTTCGTTTTTAATGACGGTGTCGCCGGCTTGCTTATGCCAGGTGATCAGCGTTGCATCGGAAACGGATTCGGGTAGGAGGGGAACTAGGACTTCAATGCTCATTATTATTTTCCTGAAAGTTTGCCGTAAAGGGCTGATTGAACGACAGCTTTTTGTTGTTCTATATGGACGCGAAAATTGCCGACAGCGGGCGCTGCCGAAGCTTCGCGACCGGCATAACTCATGCTGATTTTGGGGTCGAGATTATCGGTAAAGTGATGGTTGGACTGGTACCAGGCGCCTTGATTCTTCGGTTCTTCCTGGCACCAGATAAGCTCTTTAAGTTGGGGGTATTTATTTAACTCTGCTTTGAATAACTGATCGGGAAAAGGGTAGAGTTGTTCTATGCGGGCTATCGCGACATGTTTCAGGTCATCCAGACGCCGTGTTTCCAGCAGATCGTAATAGACTTTTCCGGCACACATGATCAGGCGGGTCACTTTTTTGGGATTGATCGCATCCTGCTCGCCGATAACCGGCAGGAACTGGCCATCGATTAAATCTTCCAGTGTGGAAACCGCAAGTTTATGCCGCAGTAAGCTCTTGGGGCTCATGACAATTAACGGCTTTCGATAGGGTCTCAGCATCTGGCGGCGCAATAAGTGAAATATCTGTGCCGGGGTTGTCGGGCAGCAAACCTGAATATTGTGTTCGGCGCACAGTTGCAGATAGCGCTCAAGCCGGGCGGAGGAGTGCTCCGGGCCCTGACCTTCAAAGCCGTGCGGCAGTAACATGACCAGGTGACATAAGCGGCCCCATTTGGTTTCGCCGGAACTGATGAATTGATCGATAAGCACTTGCGCGCCATTGGCAAAATCGCCAAATTGCGCTTCCCAGATCACCAGGGTGTTTGGCATCGTGGTGCTGTAGCCGTATTCGAAACCTAATACGCCCGCTTCGGAAAGCAGTGAATCGAAAATCTGTGCATTGCCCTGATCTTTGTCCAGATGTTTAATCGGTGTATAGGTTTTATTGTGTTGCTGATCATGCAATACCGCATGGCGATGCACAAAAGTGCCGCGACCGACATCCTGACCGGTCAGGCGGACATTATACTTTTCCATCAGCAGCGTCGCATAAGCCAGGTTTTCGGCAAAACCCCAGTCCAATGGCATCGCACCGGCCGCCATTTTGCCTCGGTTTTCCATGACCTTGGCGACTCTGGGATGTAATTCAAAACTGGTCGGTAGTCGCTGCATCCGGTCGTTACAAAAGCGCAAACGCTCCATCGAAACCGTAGTGTTGGAAGCTGAGGTCCAGTCGGTGTTTATGAAGCTTTGCCACTGATTGGTATATTTGTAGGGGCCGTTGGCCAGGATGGAGCTGGAAACGACTTCGCCGGCTTCAAGCAGTTTTTGATAGTTTTGATCCAGTTCCGTCGCTTGCTCGGCAGTGATAAGTCCTGCATTGATCAGTTTTTCCGCATAAAGTTTTTTCGTGGTCTTGAGTTTGCGGATTTTTTTATACATCAACGGCTGTGTCGTCGCAGGCTCGTCTGCTTCATTATGACCTAGCCTGCGATAGCAAATCAGGTCGATGACCACGTCTTTGTTAAAGGCTATCCGGTAATCCAGTGCCAGTTTGGTGACAAATATGACGGCGTCGGGATCGTCGCCGTTGACATGAAAAACCGGCGCCTGAATCATGCGCGCCACATCAGTGCAATACAGGGTAGAGCGTGCATCCTGAGGGTTGCTGGTGGTAAAGCCGATTTGATTGTTGATTACGATATGCACGGTTCCGCCGGTCGAAAAAGCGCGGGTCTGCGACATGTTCAAGGTTTCCATGATAATGCCTTGCCCCGAAAAGGCCGCATCACCGTGGATTAAAATCGGGATAACCGTGTTTGTGCCATTATCTCCGGCCCTGTCCTGACGTGCCTTAACCGAACCCTCGACGACCGGATTGATGATCTCCAGGTGCGACGGATTGAAGGCCAGGGTTAGATGCACCGGGCCGCCGGGGGTGCTGATGTCGGAAGAAAAGCCCATGTGGTATTTTACATCGCCGGTGCTGACGCCTGGCGACAGCGGCGAAGTGCCGGCAAAGTCATTAAACAGGCTGGAAGGGCTTTTACCCAGAATATTGACCAGTACATTTAGTCGGCCTCTATGGGCCATGCCGATTACAATTTCGTTGACGCCTTTAGCGCCAAAGCCTTGAATTAATTCATCCAGGATAGGGATTAGTGATTCGCCGCCTTCCAGGGAAAAACGTTTTTGCCCGACAAAGCGGTTATGCAAATGACTTTCTATGCCTTCAGCGGCTGTTAGTAATTTTAATAAGCGATGCTTTTTTTCAGGTTCCAGTTCCAGATTTTTTTTAGAACTTTCCAAGCGGCTTATGATCCAGCGTCTGATAGGCGTATCGACGATGTGCATATATTCGGAGCCGATACTGCCGCAGTAAATTTCTTTGAGGGTGGTAATGATGTCGCGTAACGGCAGACGGTCAGTGCCATACAGTGAACTGGTATCGAACAGGGTGTCCATATCAGGCTCGGATAGGCCGTAATAGGCCGGATCCATGTCCGGAGGAGACGGCAAGGTTTTCCCTAGCGGATTATTGCTGGCGATCTGATGTCCGCGCACCCGGTAATGATTGATAAGCCGGGCAACAGCCGATTGTTTTTTGACGCTTTCTTCGGTAAAGCCTTGCAGTTTCGCCAGTCTGCCTTGAGATTGAAGCGCAAGTTGCGCAAAGCGCTCTACGACAGGGCTATGAGGGGTCTCAAAATCAGCGCCGTTGTGAATTTCGCGGAATTGTTGTTGCCAGCTGGCTTCAACCGAGTCAGGGTCTTCCAGATAGCGATCATAGAGGTTTTCAACAAAATGGGCGTTCGAGCCATAAAAGGAGGAAGAATCTTGAAATAGTTTAAGCAGCTTACTCATGTTGGGTGTCCAGTTTATTCTGCAAGGGTTTTGTCTTTGTTTGAGCTCTTAAAGTAGTATATTACCAAGATTTAACGGATACGCTGACTAAAATATGTGGCGCGTGGCTAAGAAATATAACTCATTGATTTCACCTGGAATATAAATTTATGATGGACAAAAAAATATTTTAATTAAAGTTAAATATCCGGTATCTGGAAACAGGGCAGGGATATCGCCTCCCAAGCTCATCACAGTATGGAATGTTAAACGGCTAGTGTTTGCGGCCTCCGCGTTGTTTCTGGTTTTAGTGTCGCTGTTTTATGTGATTAACCATAATATACAAAAAACCGATTTAGATAATGCCGGCGGGATAGAAAATATTACTGAAAAACAGCCGTCGCCACAGCTTGAGAGTCACGGTGCTGACATAAAAACTTTAAGTCCGCCTGGAAAGCTGGCTACTGAAATTAGCGCTCCTGAAAAGTCAAAAAAAGAGCCTAATAAGAAAAACAATCAAAATGCGAATATTACCGTTCAGGATAATATAAAAGGAACTATTAAGAATAGTATAGAGCGCAAGCATTCACCTTATTTACGAAGGTCTTTATTAACTTACGGTATTGAAAATAAAGAGCCGGTGGGTAAAATAGCAAGCAGTGTAAAAGTCAGCGGAAAAAAACCGACGTGGATTTATTATTTCACTGAATTTAGAGAAATGAAGGGTATGAGTTTCTATCATGAGTGGTTTAAAAATGGTGTATTGGTTTTCAGGCCTTTAGTAGTCATATCAGATGATAGATGGCGTGCCTCAAGTCGTAAGCTATTATCTGATTCCGACAAGGGTAAATGGATTGTAAAACTGGTTGATGAAAAGGGTCAGTTATTAGATGAAAAAAGTTTTAAGGCTGAATAAGCCTGATAGATAGCGGGTGAATAATTACGTTAGTTGCAGCAGGTCATGGTTGCTTAATTCCATGAGGATCCATGTACAATTTTTTTAGCGGAGGGCGATGAATAATTACTTATTCATCGCCCTCAATAGCTCCATACAAAATAATCTGCTATAATTAATCATATATTTACTCTCCTGTCTTTTGAGCAATAAAAAGAGTAATGTCGATTAAAGATTACTTCCAATACATAGGGTTATCCATGGGGCACTTGAATATCACCCACGTCTCAATTTATCGATAAGATTTTAAAATAGAGTCTGTAATATATTTATTAAGCTATTAAAATTAGTGCAGGCCATTAATTTTTTTGATCGGATACCTCAAGTCGGTCATTGCTTAGGTACTGATTTAATATTTGTTTAGGAGGAATTTACTCCCATTTGATTAAAAAATGGTCTACCTTTAAATTGGTGAAACAGAAAATTTTAAGGGGGAGGTATGATACGCAGAACACGCCTTCAGCGCCTGGCACCTCAAGATCGGA
>CANNNN010000095.1 GCA_947506075.1 Methylococcaceae bacterium | reverse complement strand
TTACTGTAAAGCCATCAATTTCCAGCGTGACCAGGTTTTCGCTGGTGGAAGCGGGGGTACCAAAATCTTTTTCTTTATTCATCGACATTGTCATATCCTCTAGTCAGGTATCAGGCGGCGGTAGCTTTAGCATCTATCCCGAAATCTTCCGGAAAATGATTTATAGCGCTCAGTACAGGGTAGGGCGTCATACCGCCTAATGCACAGAGGGAGCCGTTGAGTAAGGTGTCGCAAAGATCACGTAACAAGGGAATGTTTTTATCGAGGTTGCGACCGTTAATGATCTCATCCATGACTTCTACGCCACGGGTGGAGCCTATGCGGCAGGGCGTGCATTTGCCGCAGGATTCAATTTTACAAAATTCCATGCTGTAGCGCGCCATTTCGGCCATGTCGACGGTGTCATCAAAAACAACGATGCCGCCATGTCCCAGTACCGTCCAGTTGGCGGCAAAGGCTTCGTAATCCAGCGGCGTATCAAATTGCGCTTCCGGCAAGTATGCGCCTAGCGGGCCGCCGACCTGGACTGCGCGTATCGGTCTGCCGGAAGCGGATCCGCCGCCGAAGTCATAAAGCAGTTCGCGCAAGGTCAGGCCAAACGCAGATTCAACCAAACCGGGATATTTAATATTGCCGGCCAATTGTAAAGGCAAAGTGCCGCGTGAGCGTCCCATACCGAAATCGCGGTAATAATCGCCGCCTTTATCCAGGATGATCGGCACGGAAGCGAGGGAAATGACGTTGTTGACTACGGTGGGTTGACCGAATAAGCCGCTGATGGCAGGCAAGGGTGGCTTAAAACGAACCAGGCCGCGTTTGCCTTCCAGACTTTCCATCAAGGAGGTTTCTTCGCCGCAGACATAAGCGCCTGCGCCCAGTCTGACTTCCAGATCAAAGTCCTTGCCGCTACCTTGAATATTTGATCCCAAGTAACCAGCCTGATAAGCGCTGGCAATCGCTGTATTTAGGATTTCGAAAGCATGAGGATATTCGACGCGCAGATAGATATAGCCCTGGGTTGCATCTACGGCTAAGCCAGCAATAGTCATGCCTTCGATCAGTACGAACGGGTCGCCTTCCATGACCATACGGTCGGAAAAGGTCCCGGAATCGCCTTCGTCAGCATTGCAGATAATGTATTTCTGCAAGGATGCGGTATTCAGTACTGTCTTCCATTTGATGCCGGTAGGAAAAGCCGCGCCGCCGCGACCGCGCAAGCCTGAATCGGTCACCGCCTGGACAATTTGTTCCTGGGTCAGATTTAATGCATTTTTTAAGCCGCGATAGCCATCGTTATTAATATAATCGGTCAGGCTGACTGGATCGGTTATACCGATACGGGCAAAAGTCAGGCGCTGCTGTTTTTTGAAATAAGCGATTTCTTCAGTCAAGCCCAAATATAACGGATGTGTTCCGCCCTGGGTAAAGTCAGCGTCAAACAAAGCGCTTACATCGGCGGGTTGAACCGGACCATAAGATATGCGTCCATTAGCGGTTGCAACTTCAACCAAGGGTTCCAGCCAGTACATGCCTCGGGAACCGTTGCGGATTAATTCAATAGTGATGCCGCGCTTTGCCGCTTCGTTAGTGATAGCCGTAGCGACGCGGTCTGCGCCCAGTGAAACGGCGCTGGAATCGCAGGGAACATAAATTGTTATGCTCATGCCAATTTCTCCATGTCATTGAGTAGGTTATCAAAAGAATCTTCCGATACCCGTCCGTAAATATCCTTGCCGATTTGCATGGCGGGCGAACAGGCGCAGTTGCCTAAACAGTACACCGGCTCCAGCGAGAATTTGCCATCAGCAGTGGTTTCATGAAAGTCGATGCCCAGTCTGGTTTTGACATGCTCTTCGAGCTGTTTTCCACCCATGGCCTGACAGGACTCGGCGCGGCAAAGATGAATAGTCTGTTTGCCCGGCGGCGTGTCTCTAAAATAATGATAAAAACTGATCACACCATGCACTTCGGCGCGGGACAGGTTAAGCGCTGTTGCGATAGCCGGGACGCTTTCAGCCGGGATATAGCTCAGCGCATCCTGTACGCCATGCAGAATAGGCAAAAGAGCGCCAGGTTTGTCTTTGAGGGTAGCGATTATTTCCTGCACGATTGCTTGCGTGGTGCCTGATTCTGTCATGATCATCTCAATATGGCGTATCCATCCGGATTAAAGCAACGGTTATCCCTGACTGTTGCGTATTTAATGTGTCAGATAGCATAGCACAAGATATTTTGGCTGTAAAAATGCATAAAACAGTCAAAAATATAGGTATTTTAAAAAATATCAGTTAGGCGCCTGCTTTAAGGCAATATCCAATAAGGAATTGATCAAAAATATACGCCTATTCTTAGCGGCACGGGGGGTATTTTACTCCCCCGTGCCGACTGGTATTGAATGGGTTCTATTTTACAAAGCAGCTTTTTTCAGCGGACTGTTCGGCGTCTTTAAGCCGTTTTCTTAAATCTTTGGATTGAGCCGGATCACGCATTGCGGCACCGGCATCTCCCGTTTGACCTTTGCTTAAATAGGTAAAGGTTTTTGCGGTCTCGTATTCGGCGAAACTCAGTTTTTCAGCAATTTTGTCGATTTTACAGCCGCATGCATATTGGGTGATATAGCTAAGGCCGCCGTGTTGTGCGACGCAGTTTAAAACGTATTCGACGCGGTCGCGGGTAGGGTAGTCACTGATAAATGGAGCGGGTTCGGCTTGTTCAATCGGTTTTTCAGGTGCCGTGGCGCAGCCTGAAATAAGCGTAATTAAGGCCAGACTAGCGATAGAGGATAAGTGTTTAATATTCATGATGCTTGTTTTAAAGTCAGAAAGTGAAAAAATATGCGCAGCTTGCAATAACCAACAGGCTTGCGAGAATAGTCCATCGTTAGAACAACTCATAAACAAAGCTTAGCATTATGAACAGTCAAACAAAAGTAGCAGGCGTGATTCTTGCCGGTGGTCGAGCCAGGCGCATGAATAATCAGGATAAAGGTTTGATGACTTTCAAGGGTCGTCCGATGATCAGTTATGCGCTAGATGCGCTAATCCCGGTTGTGGATTATGTAATGATCAATGCCAATCGGAATATTGAGCAATATCGGCAATTTGGTCACCCTGTCATCAGCGATCAGACCGACAGTTTTGACGGCCCATTAGCTGGAGTATTAACCGCAATGCTTCAGGTTGAGGCCGAGGTTTTGGTGGTCATACCTTGTGACTCGCCGTTCATTAAAGCGGAATATTTGCAGAAGTTGTTATTAAGCCGAGCAGCAAATAATGCCGATGTCGCGGTTGCTTTTGATGGGGTCAGGGTGCACCCGGTTTTTATGGCGATAAAGACTGCATTACGCAAGAGTCTGCAAGATTATTTAGTCGGTGGGCAACGTAAAGTTGTGAGTTGGCTGGAGCAGCAGAACTTAGTAAAAGTGGAATTTACTAACGAAGCAGAAATATTTCGTAATATCAATACTCTGACCGAGCTATTTGAGCTGGAGTCGTTAGGAGCATTTGGCTGCAAAGATTCGGGAGCATAGTTGGTCAGGTTAAGCTGATACCTTGTCCTGATTCGGCTTTCAGGCGTCGCATATATCTGTAAAAGGCTCGGCGCCCTAATAAGTGCAGTCGTTTCTTCCGTTCTGAGCGTTCCGGAACCCAATGCCGTTGAATCCTGATGATGTAGTAGAGCTCAAAGGCTTGCCTAGTTAATTCTGTAGGACTCATGGTCGATTCTCCAAATATTGTATAAGCTGATGTTGATTGTATATTCGTTTTGCCTCCTGCATATTTGCGTCATCCTAGAAACAGACAGTAAGCCAAATAATAGGGAATAGGTATGTCGTTAAATACTTACAGCAGCAGGGGTATGCTCAGAAGGACAGGTTTACTGCCTGCGCTGGTATTTTCCGGTATAATTTGCAAAATTTTTAACTCGGAGTATAGGTGTTATGTCGGAAATCAATAAAGTGGTCTTGGCTTATTCTGGAGGTCTCGATACTTCCGTAATTCTCAAGTGGTTGCAGGATGTTTATGACTGTGAGGTCGTGACCTTTACAGCGGACTTGGGGCAGGGAGAAGAGGTCGAACCTGCGCGCGCCAAGGCCCAAGCGATGGGCATTAAGGATATTTTTATCGAAGATTTGCGTGAAGAGTTTGCGCGTGATTATGTATTCCCGATGTTCCGCGCCAATACGGTTTATGAGGGGGAATATTTGCTGGGCACCTCGATTGCCCGTCCGTTAATCGCCAAACGACTGATTGAAATCGCCAATGAAACCGGTGCGAATGCCATTTCTCATGGCGCGACAGGCAAGGGTAATGACCAGGTGCGTTTTGAACTGGGCGCTTATGCCTTACGTCCCGATATCCATGTTATTGCGCCTTGGCGGGAATGGGATTTAACTTCGCGTCAGACCTTGCTGGCTTATGCAGAAAAACATAATATTCCGGTGGAAATGAAAAAAGGCAAGACCTCGCCCTATTCTATGGACGCCAATTTACTGCATATTTCTTACGAAGGTCGGATTCTCGAAGATCCCTGGGCGGAACCTGAAGAAGACATGTGGCGCTGGACAACTTCCCCGGAAGCTGCTCCAGATCAAGCGACTTATATTGAACTGACTTACCGTCAGGGCGATATTGTTGCAATTGATGATGTGCCTAGTTCGCCTGCGACCGTTCTGGAGCAATTGAACAAGGTTGCCGGCGCTAACGGTATAGGTCGCCTGGATATAGTGGAAAATCGTTATGTCGGCATGAAATCGCGCGGCTGTTACGAAACCCCCGCTGGTACGGTGATGCTGAAGGCGCATCGTGCGATTGAATCACTCACACTGGATCGGGAAGTGGCGCATTTGAAGGATGAACTGATGCCGCGTTATGCGTCTTTAATTTACAATGGATACTGGTGGAGTCCTGAGCGAACCATGATGCAAACCATGATTGATGCGTCTCAGGCAAACGTTAACGGCAAAGTCAGGCTCAAGCTTTATAAAGGCAATGTCGTCGTGGTCGGGCGCGCTTCCGAAACCGATAGTCTGTTTGATGAAAGCATTGCGACGTTTGAAGAGGATGGTGGTGCATATAATCAAAAAGATGCCGAGGGTTTCATTAAGCTAAATGCGTTGAGAATGAGAATAGCCGCTGCCAAGCGTTTAAGTTAATGCGACGGGCAGCCTAAAATAGGGCATTTTATGCTGCCTAGCCTGCTTAAATAAAATGCGGGAGTTGTGCGTTAAACTTGTATAATTACAAGTTGGGTAGCACTCATGCTAGCGACATGGTTTGTTACGAAAAATAATAATTATTCGGTCAGGATGGGGGTTGTCATAGTTGCCTGGATCGAGGAGACGTAAACATGAGCGATATAGATAAGACCAATGCAGTAGTGGAGACCTTGCCCGGCACTCCTTCTACGGTTTTGCAATGCATACCTTCGAATCATGCGTTGATGAAAGTTAATCGATTGTTGCTGATTATCGTCTGTGGCTTGATGGTCGTGGTGTTGATAGCTGGATTTTTATTGGTTCCGTCCGGCAGTTTTCTCGACCGTTATAAGGCTGCCACGGTTACCGAGGCTTATGCGGCTGAGAAGAATCCCGCGTTGTCTGCCGAAGTAAACGCTTTGAAAGGGCAGTTGGTGGGTCTGGTTAGCGGCTCGATTGAGAGTAAATTAAACGCCTTGGAAGAGAGTATCAGGATAGGGACAGTGGCTAGTTCTATAGGCACTATAGAGGAATTGAAGGTTGACCTTAAAGCTCTCCGCGCTTATTCAGTTCCAGTCAAACAAGACAAGGTCGTTGTTTCAACTGAACAGTTGATGCAGGAAATGTCCCAATTAAAGCGACTCATTTATTTGACGATTGCTTCTTGTGGTTTGATGTTGGCGGCCGTTGCGGGCATCTGGATTAAAAATCGCAACCGCTTACCCTACAAAGAAACCAAAGCTAGTTATTTGGGTAAGGATTAGTTTTCAGTTTTTTGGATATTAAAAAGCCGCCCCAGTCTAGGACTGGGGCGGCTTTTTTGTGTTTGCCGATCCGGGTTTAGTTGCCGCCCAGATATTTGTACAGCGCATCAACTGCTTGGTCTTCGCCGTATCCGGCTTTAACAACGGCTGGATTTTTCATGATTTCAGCGATAGCCTTAGGCATGCCGCCTTTGCCTTCTTTAAGAACCTTTTCAAATGATCCTCTGTCCAGTGTGCCTGCTTTAATTAAAGCCGATAATTGTGGGTTTGAAGCAATATCGTGGCAAGTGCCGCAACCGCGACCGAAAGCGCGATCATAAATTTTCTTACCGACATCGCTAGCTTCGTCGGCAAATACTGCACTGCTTAAGGTGATTAAAGCAATACCCGCTAATGTAGTTAATGTTTTTTTCATATTGACCTCTCCTCTTGGTAGTAAAAAAAGAACTGTTGCTTCTAAATTTAAAGAAATACAGCCCCACTTAAATTTAAACTGTGAAAGCATAGGGAATTTGACGGGAAAATTCAATTATTTTATTTATTTTCCCTGAGTAATTATCAATAGCCGCTATGAACGATAACTGAAGCGTCGACAGGAATAAGATCATTCAATGAAACTCCGCAGAGGTATTTCCCGGCAATGTCCCGGAAACAGCTGTCTTTTGGTTGCTTGAACAGGGTTTAATCCGGCCTAGATGCTTGAAACCAGTTTAG
Source organism: Methylococcaceae bacterium (assembly GCA_947506075.1). GTDB lineage: Bacteria > Pseudomonadota > Gammaproteobacteria > Methylococcales > Methylomonadaceae > Methylobacter_A. The sequence goes on along the minus strand of CANNNN010000095.1, from coordinate 1,915 downwards.
TTTGTCATGCAGCGTTACGACCGTGCCGATAATAATCAGCGTTGGCGGCTTGATGTCCTGACGGGCAACCAGATCCGGCAAGGTGGTCAAAGTGCCGGTAACTACTTTCTGGTTTGAGGTGGTGCCCTGTTGCACAATCGCAATAGGTAAATCGTTGGGACTGCCGTGCGCAATCAGCGCTTGGCAGATTTTTTCCAGGCCGACCAAGCCCATATAAATTACGATGGTTTGATTCGGCGCGGCAAGTTGGGTCCAGTTTAGGTTGATGGAGTTATCCTTCAGGTGCCCGGTGACGAAGGTGCAGGATTGCGCATGATCCCGGTGAGTCAGTGGAATGCCCGCGTAGGTTGCGCAGCCCGAAGCCGCCGTAATGCCGGGGACTACCTGGAAATTAATGCCTTGCTGCATCAGGGTTTCAATTTCTTCGCCGCCTCGGCCGAAGATGAACGGATCGCCGCCTTTCAGCCGAACCACACGCTTCCCAGCCTTGGCCAGGTGGGCAAGCAGGGTGTTGATGGATTCTTGCGGCAGTGCATGATCCTGGCGCTGTTTGCCGACGTAAATTTTTTCAGCATCACGGCGTGCCAAATCGAGAATTTCCGGCGAGACCAGTCGGTCATAAACGACCACGTCGGCCTGCTGCATTAACCGCAATGCGCGAAATGTTAATAAATCTGGTGCGCCGGGGCCTGCGCCTACCAGATAGACTTCGCCAAGCTTAGTGACTTGTTCTTGTTGCAGCAGGGTTTGTTCCAATTGCTGCTCGGCTTGCTGATTTTTTCCGGAGAAGACCAGTTCGGCAACGGAACCTTGCAAGATGTTTTCCCAGAAAATACGGCGCTGGGCCGGTTGCTTAATATGCTGTTTGACCTTATCCCTGAACTTATCAGCCAGGCTTGCCAGTTGACCATAGGCAGGAGGGATAACGGTTTCTATTTTAGCCCTGAGCAGCCGCGCCAACACCGGTGCAGCACCCCCGGAGGAAACCGCCGCAATAATGGGTGAGCGGTCAATAATGGCCGGAAAAATGAAACTGCAAAGCTCTGGGTTGTCGACCACATTAACCGGGATATTTTTCTCCCCAGCTGTTTTAGCCACCAGGCGATTGGTTTCCTCATCATTAGTTGCTGACACCACTAGTCTGAATTCGACCACATCCTCAGCGGAGAAAGGTTTTTGCAGCAGCGTTAAGTGATGAGTGGCTTGCAGGCTAAGTACCGAGGGACTTATCTCGCTGGCGATCACGGTGATATTTGCACCGGCGCGGGCCAATAGTTCAATTTTTCGGGTGGCGATCTCGCCTGCCCCAACAACTAGGCAAGCCTGGTCTTTAAGCTTTAAAAATACAGGAAAATAATCCATTGAGTTACGATGATGCTTGGATTTAAAAGAGAATGGTATTATAGGCGCACCCAACTTGGTTCAGAAAACTTAAAAATCATGATCGAATTTAATCTGGAAGTAGATGCCAGCGGATTGAACTGTCCGTTACCCTTGTTGCGTCTGAAAAAAGCCTTGATGAACGTAGCTAGCGGCGATGTTGTCAAGGTGATTGCAACCGATCCTGCTGCACATCTGGACTTTGGTGTGTATTCCGACCAGACTGGACATCAAATCATTCAATTGATAAAAGAATCGCATCAACAGATTTTTTATTTCAAGAAGAAATAGGCTTATTTAGTAAGGCCTGCCAGGTCTGAAGTTTTTGTTGATAGGAGGCAGAGGCATGCGCCGGACTGGTGGATGGAAGGCGCAGATAGCTGATAGGCGCGTTACTGATGGTAGGCAGAACATGCTGCCGATATATCGTCTCAGCCTTTGCTCCGTTGAAGTACACGGCATGGATTTTTGGATGGCTATGGAAAAAACGCGGAAAGTCGTTCGCAGTGATCGAGCCATTGTCTATTCTTGCGTC
>CANNNN010000094.1 GCA_947506075.1 Methylococcaceae bacterium | reverse complement strand
TTTATTTAATTTTAAAATCTATTGGGCCTTCTTTTTGTAGTTCTCACCCTATTTTGTAAAATAAAAAGAAAATCTTCGCTGCACTCTTTAGAGGGCTGTTTGTCTAAACATTTCCTTGTCATCCTTAGTTTTAAGGGAAACACTCATGGCAATGGGAACAATCATCATGTTGCTGTCATTGCTGTGGAGTGGGCTTTTGTTGGGCAAACAACACAAGACTAGAAAGCTTAACCGCTGAGGCATTCGTCTGCGTTCAAGAGAGCCCTTGTTCATCAGTAGATAATTAAGCCGCGCACAACAGCCCAATTTTAAGGGCGCTCAGTATTACTCAAAGCTTCGCTAATTTTTATTGGGTTATACCCGTGGATAGGTTTTTCGTTATTGATGACCACTATCGGTATGCCATTGCCGCCCATGCTTTCATAGTCATTACGACCTCTTTCGGAATGTTCAACATCCCAATCAGTATACTTGATATGATTTTCTGCAAAATATTCCCGTGTTTTCGCGCAGTAACCGCACCACATCGTGGAATACAAAATAACGTCATTATCCACCGAGGCATGATAAATTGCTGGCGGCGGATTAAGCCAATGGCTGATTTTGTCGCGGTTTTGGAGCGTTCCAACCGCAATAGCGACCCATATAAAAAAGTAGATGTTTTCATCGATTATTAAGCTTTTTTAAAATATTCAAAACAAGCATATTGTCAGGAAATTCGGATCAATCGGCTATTTTCGCAACTGATGTGCATCTGGATAAATCAGTGTCATCGCTGTTCGCATAATCTGCAGAGGGTCATTAACGGTTACCGGACAGCCTACCCTACAAATACCAAACCTGCGCCGTCTTAGCTATGAAGTTGACAGCCTTTTTTTTACTGCGAAGTAGGATCACCTTGACTATTTTTGAGCTGTTTCTTGTTCAAGAAAAGAGGGTGCGTCCGCCATCGACACTCAGTATTTGACCAGTAATGTAATCGGCATCCCTAATCAAAAATAACACTGCCTTGGCAATATCAACAGGCTCGCCGCTACGCTTTAAAATCACCCGTTGCAGAATTTCCTTTTTGGCGGATTCGGATAAATCCTGGGGCCAGGCAATTGCTCCCGGCGCTACGCCGTTGACCCGGACTTCCGGCCCTAACGCCTTGGCTAAAAACTTGGTCATCGCGACCAGTCCTGCTTTGGCGATACTGTACACAGGATAGCCATCAAGGCCGCGTTCGGCATGAATGTCGACAATATTGACTACGCAGCCTTTATGCTCAGTTAAAGTCTTTGCCAAAGCCTTAGCCAGAAAAAACGGCGCTTTTAAATTACTGCCCAATAACTCATCCCACTGCGCTTCGGTCACCTCGGTCATGGCCGTTGGATAAAAGGAGGAGGCATTGTTCACCAACACATCAACACCGCCCCAGGCCGCGCAGGCTGCACTGGCAAGCGCTTCCAATTCGCTCATGTTCAGCAGGTCAGCCTGCATGATTTTTACTGAGTCGGGCCGCTGTTGATTAAGTTCGTCGCAAAGCTGTTGCGCCTCGACTGCCGAAGATCGGTAATGCAAAAAAACATTAAAACCTTCAGCATGCAGCAAGCGCGTACAAGCCGCCCCTATACGTTTAGCGGCACCGGTAATCAATACGTTTTTTGGCTGATTATTCATTGAAAAAAATATCACCACGAAGATACGAAGGGCTTGAAGAATAAAACATCGAGCCCTTCGTGTCTTCGTGGTGAATAAAAGACTTTAAATTGAACATTCCAAGCTTAGCCAATTTGGTTCTGAATGCTGCAAGGTTATAGTGGCTAGGCCAGACTTTTACTCGCTACTTCGTAGACATCTTTGGAAATATCTTCGGTCGTCATGATCCGTTCCAGTTGCGCCTTCATCAGTGCTTGTCTGCTTTTGTCATATCTGCGCCAGGATGTTAAGGCGCCGACCATGCGTGAGGCGACCTGTGGATTCAAAGTATTCAGCGCGATAATCTGATCGGCGAGAAATTGATAGCCCTGACCATTTTTGGCGTGAAAATACAGTGGGTTAGCCTGACTGAATGCGCCGATTAATGACCTGACACGATTTGGATTCATTAAATCAAACGCAGGATGGTTCATTAAACACTGAACTGTCTCAAACGTGTCCGGCATACTACTGGACGCTTGCAGCGCAAACCATTTATCGATCACCAGCGCTTCGGTTCGCCACTGATGATAAAAATCGGCTAAACACTGTTGCCTGGCCGGATGCGGGTTATTGACGATAACCGTTAATGCGGCCATCTGGTCGGTCATATTTTTAGCGCTGCCAAATTGTTGTTGCGAACACTCTTGCAGCTCTTTATTTTCCAGCTTGCCTAAATAAGCTAGACAGGTATTTTTGATGCGTCTTCTGCCAATCGCGCCGGAATCAAACTGTCCTGACTCATCCCGATGATTGTTCTGATATAAAGTCAGGAACTGCGTTTGCAACTGTTCGGCCAAAGTAAGCAGAACACATTCGCGGGCACCATGTATCGCTTCCACATCGACCACTTGCATTTGTTCGGCCAGATAGGTTTCCGAGGGCAGGCTTAATAATAATGAAAAATACGACAAGTCATCCCAGGATTGCTCTAAAACCTGCTTAAAGGCGGCAATCATAATTGGATTGACGTGCAACTCCCGGCCATTTTGCAGGTCGGCAATCAGTCCGGCAATCACCTGTCCCGCCAGCTGCTGTCCCGCTTCCCAGCGATTAAACGTATCGCTATCGTAGCTTAATAAAAATGCCAGTTCCTCCAGACTGCGTTCCATGACCAGTTTAACCGGTGCTGAAAAGCCTCTGAGCATTGAAACCAGCGGCTGTTCAGCCAAACCTTCAAAGACAAAGGTTTGTTCCGCTTGAGTGAGTTGCAAAATGACTTCGTCATCCGCGTTCCCAGATTCCTGCGTGGGAATACAAGGCGTTACCGAACCGTCTTTATAGAGTAAGCCCACTGTCACCGGAATATGCAGTGGTTCTTTAAGTGCTTGTCCCGGCGTCGGCGGACAATGTTGGCTTAGGGTTAAGGCCAGGGTTTGAGTGGACGCATCATAATGTTGTCGAACCGTTACTACCGGCGTTCCGGCCTGGGCGTACCAGCGGCGGAATTGGCTTAAATCGATGTTATTGGCAGCCTCCATCGCGCTGACGAAGTCATCGCAGGTCACCGCCTGTCCGTCATGGCGTTCAAAATATAAGTCACTGCCTTTGCGAAAACCTTTAGCACCCACCAAGGTGTGGATCATCCGCACCACTTCTGCGCCTTTTTCATACACGGTCAAGGTGTAAAAATTGTTGATTTCCATATAGGCATCGGGGCGTATCGGATGCGCTAACGGGCCTGCATCTTCGGCAAACTGGCGGGTGCGCAGCATGTTGACGTCTTCGATGCGCTTGACCGCTTTTGAGCTTCGGTCGCCGGTAAATTCCTGGTCACGAAATACCGTAAAGCCTTCTTTCAGGCTGAGTTGAAACCAGTCTCTACAAGTGATGCGGTTGCCGGTCCAGTTATGAAAATATTCATGACCGATCACGCCTTCGATATGCTCATAATCAAAGTCGGTTGCGGTGTCGGGACGCGCCAGTACGAACTTGGTATTGAACACGTTAAGCCCCTTGTTTTCCATCGCGCCCATATTGAAGTGACTGACCGCGACGATCATGTATAAATCCAGATCGTATTCGCGGCCATAGACCTGCTCATCCCATAACATCGCATTTTTCAGCGACTGCATCGCATGGCCGCATTTATCGATGTCGTGTTTTTCGACAAAAATTTGCAGGTCTATATCGCGGCCGGATTGCGTGGTAAAGCTATCTTCTACGCAGTCTAGCTGTCCCGCTACCAGCGCGAACAAATAGCAGGGCTTGTTGAACGGGTCTTCCCAGGTCACCCAGTGGCGATTATCGGGCAGCTCGCCTTCAGCGATTTTATTGCCATTGGATAATAGAATTGGATAGCGGTTACGATCGCCGACCAGGGTTGTGGTGAACAAGGTCATCACATCGGGGCGATCCAGGAAATAGGTGATTTTCCTGAAGCCTTCCGCCTCGCATTGAGTGCATAGCATGCCATTGGACAGATACAGGCCTTCCAGAGCCGTGTTGGCTTTCGGATTGACCGTATTTTCTATCGTCAGCACAAACCGCTGCTGCTGAGGCACCTGATTAATGATTAAGGTATCCTGGGTTTGCAGGTAAAGCTCCTTGCTCAAGTCATTCACCCTGGACTGTCCTGCCCAGAGCCCTTCGGGTAAATGTAAGTCCGTTCCAGACGGATTTGTGCCGTCATCCAGATTAACACGGAGCAGTTTCAGGTTTTCACCGGCCAGGGTTAGCGAGGTATTTTGAGACTGGCTGGCTGGATTGCGGCTTAGCGTGAGCCTCGAAGTAACCAGGGTGTTTTCATCATCCAGCGTGAAATTTAAGTCGACGCTGTGGATCAGATATTCAGGTACGGTGTAGTCTTTTAGATAAATGGTTTGTGGATTAGGGTCGCGCATTATTGTTACCTGCTGTAGTGATCAGAAGATCGGATGTTTTGAACGGCGTACAGTGAGACTAATAACCAGGCGGTTAAAAAACAAACGCCGCCGAAAGGAGTGATCATGCCTAACCAGTGAAGATCAAGCAGAGCCAGTAAATATAAGCTACCGGAAAACAGCACGATGCCGGAGAACATCAGCCAGCCGGCCCAGTGCAATAATCCGGAGTTTGGCGTTTTTGCCTGTATCAGCGCAATGCCTATCAAGCCCAGCGCGTGATACATTTGATACGTTACGCCGGTTTGATAAACCGCCAACAGCTCGGGGCTGAGGATGGCTTTTAAACCATGGGCGCCAAACGCGCCGAAGCCGACGCCGAGCATTGCGCTTATTGCGCCTAATAATAAAAAATTCATCATTTTTCCAGTAGTCTGGGCATCAGCTGCACCAGGTTACAAGGTCGGGTACGGTGATCGAGTTGCTCCTTGATTAGCGCATCCCAGGCCGTGCGACAGGCTCCCGATGAGCCGGGCAGGCAAAAGATATAGGTCGCATTGGCGACGCCGGCAAGCGCCCTGGATTGAATGGTTGAGGTTTTAATATCCTGATAGGACAGCATTCTGAAGATTTCGCCAAAGCCGTCCAGCAGCTTGTCCAGTAATGGTTCCACGGCCTCAGGCGTGCCATCACGGCCGGTCACGCCGGTGCCGCCGGTGCTGATAATGACATTAACGTCCGCTTGGGCTATCCAATTTGAAACGACCGCTCTGATTTGATAGATGTCATCAGGCACTATTTTTTTTTCGATAATCCGGTGTCCTGCATCGCTTGCGCGCTCTGCCAGTATTTTGCCGGAGACGTCATCGACCTCGGTGCGACTGTCGGAAACGACCAGTATCGCGATGTTTAACGGAATGAAGTTTCTGTCTGTAGTCATATTTTTTAATGGGCAGGACTAAGGGCTAAAGGCAAAGAGCAGCTTGTTTCGTCTTTTGCCCTTCGCCTTTCATCTGATTACTTTAACACAACAAAGAACCCTTCCTGTCCTCGCTGGATATTAATCAGCAATGCGCCGTTAGGATCAACCACCTGTTTTAATTCCTCAAGGTTACGAACGCGATAGCGATTTGCCGATACGATAACATCCCCAGGACGCAAACCTACCCGCCAAGCATTGGACATGGTGTCGATTTTTTCGATTAATACGCCTTCAACCTGGCTTTTTAGCGGCACGCTTAATACCGTGCCCTGCAGACTGCGATGCAGCGTATCTCCCGTCAACTGCGGTGTTTCCTGTTTGCCGATCGTTGCGGTAACCTGCTTTCTTGTGTTGTCGCGGAAATATTCCAACTCAACATTGTCGCCAATTTGCATCAGACCGACGATATTGCGGATGTCATGGCTGTTTTTAATCGGACGGCCATTGGCTGCAACAATAATGTCGCCCGGCTCCAAGCCGGCTTTTGCAGCCGGCGAGTTGCTTTCAATCCGACTAATCGCGGCTCCCTGCTTGTTTTTTAGATTAAACGCCTTGACCAGTTCAGGCGTCAGATCCTGCGTGGTTACACCCAGCAAGCCACGCCTAACCTCGCCGTGTTTGATCAGCGATTCCTTGATAGTGATGACCATGTTAGAGGGAATCGCAAACCCAATGCCGACATTGCCCCCGTTCGGTGCGAGAATTGCAGTATTCATGCCGACCAGTTCACCGCGCAAGTTAACCAGCGCGCCACCCGAATTGCCAGGGTTAATAGACGCGTCAGTCTGAATAAAATCCTCGTAGCCTTCTATGCCAAGGCCTGAACGTCCCAAAGCGCTGACTATGCCGGAGGTTACAGTCTGCCCCAGACCAAACGGATTGCCGATAGCAACAACAAAGTCGCCGACTTTCAGTTGGCTGGAATCGGCAATAGGCAGCATGGTCAGGTTTTCGGCAGGAATCTGAATGATAGCGACATCGGCTTCAGGATCGGTGCCGATTAATTTGGCGGAAAGCTGGCGACCATCACTCAAGGTCACCATGATTTTGTCGGCTTTATCGATGACATGATTATTGGTCAGGACCAGGCCTAGTTTGCTGTCGATGATGACACCCGAACCCAAACTGTTTTTTTGCTGCTGCTGAAGCTGACCGGGTACATTAAAAAATTGACGAAAAACAGGATCCTGCATCAATGGGTTTTGATTGACCTGTATATTAGTTGATGTTGAAATATTGACCACTGCCGGCATGCTGCGCTCAAGCATAGGAGCCAGAGACGGCAATGCTTGTCCTTCGGCATAGAGCGGCAAACCTGCGGCTACCGAGATCGGTGACAGGCAGAAGTAAACGGGTAACAGAGTCAGTAGTATCAGCTTTTTTACTAATTGAGTAGTCATCAGAATGTTCCGTTGTTTGTTAGAGGCAGAGTTCACGATATATGTTTAAAAATGTTTAATACAAGGTGTGGTAAAGTGGTTTTTTTAATAATCAACACTGTCATTAAACCGTTATCTTGCTTAGAATATTCAAATGACTGTAGATGTCAATTCTGAAGATGGGCTGATCATTCGTAAACTGATTCCGTTGGCAACCTTGCCGAGCGCTCAGTTTAATGCCTTATGTGTCAAAATAGCGGTTGAAGTAATGCACGACGGTTTTTTATTTGAAAAAGGCGATAGTGCGGCCCATCTTATTTATCTGATAAAGGGACAGGTTACACTACAATCAGCCGGACTGGTTGTAGACGTTATTGCTGCGAGCAGTGAGTCTGCACGATTTGCGCTGGCGCACCAGATACCAAGAAAAATTGATGCGTTCGCGAACGGAAATGTGCGGTACTTGCGGCTGGATGCCGATATGGTTAAAAATACCCTCCCCCTTGCTGATAAAGAGGACAACAGCTACATGCTCACTGATGAGACTGAAGAAGATCCGGATGACTGGATGACTGCGTTATTGCGCTCGCCAATTTTTCAACGTCTTCCCCCCGCTAATTTACAAAAGATTTTAATGAGCCTGGAAGCCGTTTATTTCCAAAAGGGTGAAACCCTGCTCGAGCAAGGCGGAACGGGGGATTACTATTATCTGATTAAAAACGGGCAGTGCCTGTTAACGCGTAAACCGTCACCCAACGCAAAAGAGATTAAATTAGCCCAGTTGGGCAATGGCGACACTTTTGGCGAGGATTCGCTACTTTCCGGCGCGCCTAGAAACGTGACCATTACCGCGCTGACGGACATTGTTTTATTGCGTCTGGACAAAAAACAATTTGTATCTTTGATCAAAGAACCCTCTTTGAAGTTTGTTGATTATCCGGGCTTGCAGGAGGCAGTTAGGCAGGGTACCGTTTTGCTGGATGTCCGCTCTCAGGATGACTATGAAGACCATCATATAGAAGGCAGCATCAGCGCACCTTTTTTCTCCTTAAGAATGCAGCTTAAAACATTAAGCCACGACAAATCTGTTATTGTTGTTTGTAGGGATGGAAAAGTCAGTGAGGCTGCCGCATTTTTATTGCTCAGGAACAAGATTGGGGCAATGATTCTAAAAGGTGGGATGGAAAGCCTTGCGCCAGCTCCAAGCGAGCTTGTGACAATAAAGCCGGATATTGCGCCTGAAATGGAAAATAACCAGCCGCTGTTCGACGTAAATAATCAAGAAGGCTTGCTTAGCCAGCCATTCGAAAATTCTGCAAGCGTCTCTACCGGTGAAATAACAGCGCTTAAATTCGAATATGAAGCGCTAAAAAACGTTAACCAGCAGCTCAATGAAAAGTGTATGAAACTGGAATTTGACAAGCAACAAGCTGAAAAGCAATGTCGAATACTGCATAAGCAGTTGGAAAAGTTAACCCAGGTGCTGGATAAACTACAAGGGAGGTAAGATCGGATGGGGCCTGTTCGGGAGAGGCTTAACCCGACAGCCAAAAGCGCAGATCGGGTTATCAAACATCTGGTTTGTGCCCATTGAGCACAAACCAGAATAATTATTTGATTTTAGCTTCTTTGTAAATAACGTATTTACGAACAACAGGATCAAACTTTTTGATCTCCATTTTTTCCGGCATAGTCCGCTTGTTTTTTGTTGTGGTATAAAAATGACCTGTGCCTTCGGACGAAACCAATTTAATTTTATCGCGCATTTTTCTATCCTCTTAAGCGTTA
>CANNNN010000093.1 GCA_947506075.1 Methylococcaceae bacterium | reverse complement strand
TTCGCTCATGCCTCTAAGCTTCAATGCTCTGAGGTGACAGGTGTATAATCCTATAAATCGCGCTTGTTCTTCAGCAGTCATCTTTAAACTCCAAATGTATCGCACTCGATTTTGAGTACAATTAGAGTTTAGGCGGTAAGGGGTTTTTCCGGCGCGTTAGCGGCTTCGTCCAACAACTTGATTGACTATGGCATGAGTTCAATCCGACTGCTTATTCCTCTACAACCTTCTCTTTAGCCATATTCCTATTTATCAAAAAGTACACCACCGGTATTACTACCAGCGAGAACAGCGTTGAGGCGATAATCCCGAAGATAAAACTCCAGGCCAGACCGGAGAAAATCGGGTCGAGGACTATCATCATCGAACCCAGCACTGCCGAGGCCGCCGTCAAAAAGATCGGGTTCAGCCGGGTGGCGCCGGCTTCGATAATCGCGTCAGCCAGCGTGATGTCCGGATTGTTGCGATAAATATTGCCGATAAAATCGATTAAGATGATCGAGTTGCGCACCACGATACCGGCCAGGGCTATCATGCCTATCATCGCGGTGGCGGTGAAATAGATCGGCGTGGAAAAACCCGCTACCGGCGAAGTGAACAGATTGATTAACCAAAATCCCGGCATGATGCCGATGACGGTCAACGGAATGGCTATCATCATGATCAACGGCACACCCAGCGAACCAGTTTGCCCGACCAGCAGGATGTATATCATCACCATCGCGGCGGCAAACGCCAGTCCCAAATCGCGGAACACATCGACGGTGATTTTCCATTCGCCCTCCCCCGCCATTTCAGTTGTGTAACCGTCGGGCAACGGTTGCTTTTTAAAACTGTCGAACAGATCCAGAACCGCTTCCACCGGACTGCGACCGGCCATTTCAGCCGTCACATAGGCCACCCGCTGCAAGTTCTTATGGTAAATCGCCTGCTGACCTGATTCATGATTGAAATGGCCGATTTCGCTAAGCCGCACCAATGCGCCTGTTCCTGTTTTTACCGTAAGCCCCAGCAAATCCTGCTCGGAAGAACGTGCGGCTCTCGGCAATTGCAGTTGGATACTTAAGGGTAGCCGCTCCTGGTCACTATGCAGCAAGCCTGCGCTACTGCCGGCAATCGCCAATTGCAAGGTGTTGGCGACCGGGCTGCTGCTGATGCCCAGCAAGGCGGCTTTATCCTGATCGAGCAGAAAATGCAGTTGCTGGTGTTCGGCTTCGACAAAATCGTCGATGTCGACCACGCCTTCGGTATGCTCCATATCCGTTCTGACTCTTTTGGCAACTTGAATAATGTCGCTGTAGCCGGCTTCCGGCGGACCATAAACCTCGGCAACCAATGTCGATAAGACCGGCGGCCCCGGCGGCATTTCGACAATCTTGATATTCGCGCCGTACTGCTTTTCGATGCGATCGATTTCAGGTCTTAGCCGCAAGGCGATCTCGTGCGATCCCTGTTTGCGGTGAGCTTTATCGGCAAGTACGATGCGGATATCGCCAACATGAGCACCCTGCCTAAGATAGTAATGACGCACCATGCCGTTAAAATCCATAGGCGAAGCGGTGCCGACATAGCTTTGATAGCTGCTGATCTCGTTGACGGTCGCCAGATAATCGCCCAGGGCAGATGCAACCTGATCGGTGGCTTCCAGCGACGAGCCTTTGGGCATATCGATCAGTAATTGCAATTCGTTTTTGTTGTCGAACGGCAATAATTTCAACGGCACGACGCGCGTGACCGCCATCATCGCGGAGGCTACAAAAGCGATAAACACCGCCAGCAAAAACCAGCGCGCTTTAGCCTTGCTGGACAGCAGCGGCCCCAGTATGGATTGATAGACCTTAAAACCACGCGTTTCTTTCAACTCGAAATGAGCGCCATGCTCCTTGCCATAATCGCCTTTCAACAGTTTATAACTGGCCCAGGGGGTGACGGTGAACGCGATGATCAGTGACAACAACATCGCAATCGGCACGTTGAACGCCATCGGCGCCATGTAGGGACCCATCATGCCGGTAATAAAAAACATCGGCACAAACGACATGATCACCGCAAACGTCGCCAGAATGGTCGGCGGACGGATTTCATTAACCGCACTGAGCAGAGCTTGCAATGGCGGCTCTTTGCGCAACTTGTAATGACGATGGATGTTTTCCACGTCGACGATAGGATCGTCGACCAACAAACCCAAAGACAGTATCAGCGCGAACAAGGTCACCCGATTGATCGTGTAGCCGAAAATCAGGTCGCACAACAGGGTGATCGCAAAGGTCATGGGCACCGCCAGCGACACGATCAACGACTCCTTAAGGCCAAGGGTCAAGGCCAGCAACACGATAATGGTCAAAATCGCAATCGACAGATGCATGACCAGCTCGTTGACCTTATGGTCGGCGGTTTCCCCGTAGTTACGGGTCACGGTGAGCAATACCTCGTCGGGTATCAACGTGCCTTTTAATTGCTCGGCCAGGGCCATGACCTGTTCCGCGACGCTGACCGCATTACTGCCCCTGCGTTTACCGATGGCTATCGTTGCCATCGGTCGTTGTTCGCCCGCTTCCGGCAATTTCTGCTCGGTTTTGCCGACGGTTTTCATTTGGGCTACTGCCGGGCCAAAGCCGATACGCGTATATTCCTCGGTGTCGGCTGCGCCGTCGCTAATGTCGGCGACATCCCGCAAATACAACAACTTGCCGTTAATGCTTTTTAGAACCGTTGCTCCGACCTGTTCGGCGTTTTGATAATGCGGCCCCGCTTCAAGTACGATTTCACGGTCGCTTGCGGTCATAGTGCCGACTTGCAGATTGACGTTGCTTTGTTCTAGCGCCTGACGAATTTCCAGCAGGCTGATCTTGCTGGCGTCCAGTTTGGAAGGATCGGGGTAGACGGAAATCTTCCGTAGCGCTCCGCCCACCACCCAGCTTTTGCCGACATTGTCGACTGTTCGCAGCCGCTCGATCAACTCGTCGGCAACCCGACGCAAGTCCATCGCATCCATGTTGGGTTGTTGCGGCGACAAGCTCAGCAACAGGATAGGCACATCGTCGATCTCGACCGGCTTGACCAACCAGTTGCTGACGCCGGGAGGAATGATATCCTGGTTAGCCAGCAGTTTATCGCGGGTTTTGATCAGACTGCTTTCCAGATTTTCGCCAACGAAATACCGCACCGTCACGACAGCCTCGCCCGGCTTTGAGACCGAATAGACGTATTCCACCCCTTTGATTTGTCTGAGTAATACTTCCAGCGGCGTGGTGACCTGTTTTTCGACTTCCTCGCTGGAAGCGCCGGGCACTTGCACGAACACATCCATGACCGGCACGATGATTTGCGGGTCTTCTTCGCGCGGTGTCAACGTCAGCGCCACTGCACCCGCTACCAGGGAAATAAGCAAAAACAGTAACGATAGATGCGAGGTGGTAAATAAACGAACAATGCTGACGGTCAGGCTGTCTTTTTTGGTTTCGCTCATGGCTGCGATCCATCCTCAAGCAGGATAGTGTCGCCTTCATGCAGACCGGACAAGACTTGCACTTGATCGCCATAGTCTTTACCGGTACGAATATGACGGATATGTAAGCGCTGACCATCGACCACTCTGACCGCCTGGAGCTGGCCGTAATGCACAATAGACGATTTTGGAATGACTAAGGCTTGTTGTTCCGCTTGGCAGCCTAATTCCAGGTTAGCGAATTGGCCCTGCTGCAAGCCGTTGACGTTCGGCAAGCGAACCTTAAGCTGTTGACTGCGGGTTTGCGGGTCGATTTCCGGGCTGATTTCGTCAACCGTTCCGCTTAGGGTCTGCCCAATTGCATCAATACGTACCTTAACGGTCATACCGAGTTTAACCTGAGCCGAACAATTATCAGCAATCGCTACCTCCAGTCGCAAATCGTCGGGCTTAAGAAAGGTGATGATAGTCTGATTCGGCATGGCCATATCGCCCGGTTCCTGCAAGCGTTCGCCAACGACACCGTCGAAAGGTGCATACAGCACATTTTCGCCCAGCAACACCTTGGTTTGCTGGGCGGTCTCGGCCGCCTGATTGGCTAAGGCCTGCACGGACTGAGCCTGGGCCAGCACTTCATCGTAATTTTGCCGGGTGACGGCCTGCTTGCTGTATAAGTCGATGATGCGTCTTTCTTCGGTTTTGGCTTGTGAAGCTTGCGCCTGTGCTGCACGATAGGCCGCATTGGCGGCATTGTAAGCGGCACGTAAATCACGGTCATCCAGTCGGGCGATCACAGCGCCTTTTGTCAACCTATCGCCGGGGTGCACCTGCAGCTCAACGATGCGGGCGTTCAGTTTGGGCGCAATTTTTACCGCCAGCCGCGAGCGTACCGTGCCCTGCCAGGACAACAGATTGGCCTCGGCCTGGCTGCTGACTTTCAGGGTTTTGGCATTATTGGGCAGGGCTTGCCCCTTAAGTTCCGTATTACCTGCTTCGGTTTTCTTATCGCCGCCGAGCACACCGAGCGCAAACAAAATCACCAGGATTAAGCCGCTAATCGCTGCAACCGGTACCAACCATTTTGGCGTACGTGAAACCGCTGTGTTATCCGTCATCTGTAAGTCCTCTATCGCGACTGTTATTGCCAAAAACCGCTAGCTTGTTTAAGTTCCGCTTCCGCGCGCAAGGCATCGTAACGGCTGCTGATTTGTCGGGTGTGCGCTTTATCGCGGGCAACTTCCGCTTCAATATAGCGGGTTACCGTCACCACACCGGCCTGGCGTTGTTCCTTGACCAGCCGCAAGGCTTCTTCGGAAGCCTCTACGGCCAGAGCGCTGCTCTGTGCGCGACTTAAGGCTTCCTGCAATCTAAGTTGGGCGGTTTTAAGTTGATTTGCTATCCGCAAACGGGTTTGGCGGGCCGTTTCCTTCGCTATGGTCAGCTCGTGTTGCGCTTTTTTAATCTTTTCCTGGGTGGAGAAGCCGGTAAAAATATCCATTTCCACCATCACTCCGGCGCTGAGATTATCCTGGTTACTGTTGTAAGTCAGGTTCTTGCTGTCGGAACCGTAATTGACATAAGCATCGGCTCTGGGCAAGTGCGCGCCCTGGGCGGCAGAGACTTGTTTCTCGGCTATCAGAATCCGTTTTTCGGCCGCTTTTAATTCGGGATGGTTAGTCAGTGCCTGAGTCAATAGCTCGTTGAAAACTGCGGGGGCTTTAGGCAAGGGCGTTTCCAGGGCTGCATTGATCGCGAACGCGTCACTGACAGACAGGCCCAATAAGGTTTTCAGCATGTTTTGCGCCATTTCGATGGCATTTTTGGCCTGGATATCGGCCTCTTTGGCTTCGGCCAGTTGCACTTCCAGGGACAATACATCGGATTTTAGCAAGGCGCCGGCATTGAATCGCACACGGGATTGCTCGAGTTCGCTTTGTACCGCCTCAATTGTACGTAGACTGATTTTACGGGCGTCAATCGCCGCCAACTCGCCATAGAAAGCCGCGGTGACATTGCTGAGCAGACGATTGCGGGTCGCGGATTTTTCCAGTTCCGAGGTCTCTATACCAAGTTGCGCGGCCTGACTCTGGTAATAATCCTGACCGCCCCGGAACAGAGAATAACTGGCGGTCACTTGCGGGCGATAATCCTCGACAAAGCCCGGCTGGTTGAAATCGGTTCCGGCCAGATTCAGGCGTCGTTGCGAGATCAGCATCGCGAAAGCCTGGGCCGGATTATTGCTGTACTGATAAGACAGACTGGTTTTGATTTGCGGGTAAAAAACCGCCAGCGCTTGTCCCAATTGCGCATCCGCCTGGTCTATTCGGGCCTGCATGATACTTAGCTCAGGATTGTTGGATAACGCCGCATCAATGGCCTGGTCTAGCGTAAAGAGTGGCTGGCTAGTCTCGGCCTGAGCACTATGGCTTAAAATTAGCCCTACAGTGCATGCCGTCAGCAGAATCCGCTTAGTTGTTGGTCTCATGTAAGATTCAGTCCTTTTTGAATACGGCTCATCGGGGGTTGTTAAAAGTAACGACAACAACGGCGCCTCTTTCACCAAAGCGCCACTGTCGTCAATAACTTTTATTTTTTATCTTTGAGGCGCATAACGCCAAACATTTTTAGCGGTAAACGCTCATAAATCGGCTCACTGAGACCTAAGCGCACTTTCCTGAGAAAATATTTTTCATAGGCAATTTTGGCCCAATGCACCCACCTTCCCTTTGAAGCCCATTGCACGTTACGCGGTGGAATTTGCGGCATAGCCAGGAAAGCAATGCCGGAATCCCCAAAATCAGCCAGACACAATGCATTCCAGCTGCCTTTATGGCTGGGCTGCCCGCCATCCAATTCTTCGCGGATATTATGTGCGGTCGCGGTCACCATAGACTCAATCATATAGCCGGTTTTCGGCGTACCGGTTGGAACCGGGGTTTGTGAAAGCGGAGGAATGGCGATGCATACGCCTACCGAATAGACGTTTTTATAAGTCTGATTGCGCTGGTGTTCATCGACCAACACGAAGCCGCGCGGATTGACTAATTTTTCAATGCCCAGTAACGCATCAACGCCCTTAAAAGCAGGTAGCATCATGCTGTGTTTAAACGGCAACTCGTGCTTCTTTTTCTCTACGCCGTTTTCATCCACTTCGGTGATATACATCATCCCTGCCTCGATCTTGTCCACCTTGGCATTACAGATCCAATCGATGTGTTTGTTGCGTAACTCGCTTTCCAGCATACCTTTGGTATCACCTACGCCGCCCAGACCCAAATGGCCAATGTAGGGTTCGGAGGTGACATAGGTCATTTTTACTTGATCGCGAATTTTACGTTTACGCAGATCGGTTTCCGCAATGAACATATATTCGTAAGCGGGACCGAAGCAGGAAGCCCCCTGAACCGCGCCAATAATGATAGGTCCTGGATCTTCGACAAACTTAGTCCAAAATTCTCCGGATTCGCCCGCATGATCGACATGACAGACCGATTGGGTGTAACCGTGAGGACCGAGTCCCGGTATTTCGTCAAAAGCAAGCTTGGGACCGGTGGCGATAATCAGGAAATCGTAATCCACCAATGAGCCATCGGCAATTTCGACTTGATTGTTCTCAGGATGAAAGCGTGTTGCTTGTTGTTGAATGAAGGTGATTTTTTTATTTTTGAAAACCGGCGCAAGTTCTACTTTAATATCTTCAGGTTTGCGCCAATTGACACCTACCCAAGGATTGGAGGGTACAAAATGAAAGGTCGGCGTATCGGCGATAACGACCACTTCATCTTCTTTACGGGATAGTTCTTTCATTTCAAACGCCATCGGTATGCCACCGATGCCAGCGCCTACGATTACAATTTTAGCCATGTTAATACCTCGCTGAGGATAGTTGAGTGAATGCCGGTATTAGCGGCATAGACTTTCTTTGATGCCCAGTTTTTTCAATATCATTTCCAGCGGGCAAAATTGGGTAAAGCCGCTCTGGAACAGATTAGCGCCGACAAATACGGTAAACCAAAGCCAGTTGCTATTATGGAATAGCGGACTACCTTGCACACCCAGGCTTAAAGAAAGAAGTATAAAAAATCCGGCGACAATTCTGACTATACGTTCTGTGGTCATGGTGTTAACTCCTCTGTCTGCCTAGAAAATGTATCGCAAGAATTAATGCAAAGCATACAAGTGAAATACATCATGGTTTTCTCCTTTAGTAAAAAGCATGGGGACTTTCAGCGCAATTATTTTTATAAACAAACTGCCTAATTGATAAACCCAATTGGCAGGTTTGGTCTAACTGATTTAAAAAGGGGCAATCTCATTAGTTTGTAACTGTATCAGTCAATTCGCAACAACCCTATAAATAACTATAGATTGCAATTGCCACTTCAAATATCTGTCTAAAAAATCGGTTAGTTCCAAATGAGAGGAATATTATGATTTAAATAAAGCAATTTAAGTGCCAACTTTAATTGGATACAATTTATTGATTTATAATGTTTTTATTTTACCAAAATCAGCGCAATGCGTTTCATGATGAAACAAAGAAACATTTATGATACTCTATGCAACATTTTTTGAAACGGAGCATTTCTTTTTATTATGAGCCAATCATCCCACTTTTTTAATCGCTGGCTAAGCCAACTCGGCCCCGACCATGTCATTGATGTACTAACCGATCTAGTCGACATCGGAGCGGTATTCGCCATCGACGCCAACGGCAAAGTCCTGTTTTGGAGTAAAGGCGCGGAAAAACTGTTTGGCTGGTCGACAGGCGAGGTGCTTAGCAAACCCTGCACTGAAGTATTTGGCTGCGATAACGAGTCCAATCCCTGTGAATTGGCCGAACAAGGTGTCATTAAAGCGCAATTGGTCAATCTCAACAGAAAGAACGGCGGAACTCTAAGCTGTTACCGTACCGCACGCGCATTTTTTGATGCCGAAGGCCAATTCGCAGGTGCACTGGAATTTCTCCAGCCGCAAAACACTAGCCCCCAGGCCATTAGCACTCAGGAAGACACCACCAGTTTTCATGGCATCTTGACCCGGGACCCGACCATGCAGGAAGCCATCAAAATCTTACGCAATGTCTCCGAAACCGAAGCGACCGTGTTAATTCGCGGCGAATCCGGCACCGGCAAGGAGTTAGTGGCCCATGCTCTGCATGTGGAAAGCATGCGCCGCGACCGTCGCTTTTTAGCCATTAACTGTGCGGC
>CANNNN010000092.1 GCA_947506075.1 Methylococcaceae bacterium | reverse complement strand
TTGCTTTTGATGGCCTTATCGGACTTGTAATTGCACAAAGTGTAAAGCGAGAAATGAAGGATGCCAAAATCTCCACATATTTATTCATGGCGTTCTACCCTTATTATTTTTCGACATTAAGGAGGTATGAAGATGTTCAAAATTTTTCATTGCTAAATCACGTTCATGTTCAATCTTTTTAAGCTCATCCTTCAGGGTTAAAACATTAAACTCCAATTTTATAGCACGCCTAAACCATTCATCACCTGATGATTTAAGCGCACTATTGGTCTGATTAACTTGCGCAGCCATGGTTTGTAGTTTTTCGTGAGCATCGGCTAGAGATACAGAACAGCATTTCATGCCGTCACTTAGTATAGAGTGTGCAGTACAGAGCTGGTTAAAGTCATGTGTTTGTTGGTTTAACTGATGCTCAAGCCGCTCAATATATTGTATGGCAGCGTTATACTTTTCGCTTATTTCGGCGGAAGGTTCATTCATATCCATCAATGCGTTATGGCATTTTTTAGTGAACATAGCGGGCTATTGATTTTCACGAAAATGAACGGGTAGTAACTTGTAAAAACAGCGTACAAAAACGACCAGAGAAATAAAGGTTATCGTCAAAAGAGGCCATGTTGAATCCCGCTAATCCAGACAAAACTGCTACGAACAATAGAGTGGTGTCCGCAGCCGATTTGGGGTTTACCAACTAAAATTCCTCCCATTCATCATTGGCAGACTGTGAAATGGGCTTGGATTTAGTGACATTTTTAGGCAATACCGTTCTAGGTAGACTCGACTCTTTGTATGCTGGTGCGTGAAAAGAACTGGATGGTTTTTGAGTCACTCGGCTACGCGCAGTGTGAGAGTAGCCGTCCACTTTGAACTGTGACACCGTCGCCGACAGGCTTTGCGCCTGCTCTTCCAATGATTCCGCTGCGGCGGCGGCTTGCTCTACCAAGGCAGCATTTTGCTGGGTCACGTCGTCCATCTGTCCGATCGCTTGATTGACTTGCTGGATGCCGGCCGTTTGTTCCGTTGAAGCGGCGCTGATTTCTGACATCATTACGGTAACGCCACGTATAGAGTTGACGATCTCCGTCATTGTCTGACCTGCTTGAGCGACCAATTTACTGCCATCTGAGACTTTGACGACTGAATCATCAATCAGATGTTTGATTTCTCCAGCGGCTGTAGCAGCACGTTGCGCAAGGTTGCGTACTTCAACCGCCACCACCGCAAAGCCTCGGCCTTGTTCGCCCGCTCGTGCCGCTTCAACGGCAGCATTAAGGGCAAGGATGTTGGTTTGAAAAGCAATGTCGTCAATAACCGAAATAATGTCGCCGATCTTGCGTGAAGAAGCGTTAATATCATCCATGGTCAGAACGACTTGGCCGACCACGTCGACGCCTTTACCCGCTATACCCGAGGCGTCAACGGCAAGCTGGTTAGCCTGTTTGGCATTTGCGGCATTGTGTTGCACGGTAGACGTCAGTTCTTCCATGCTGGCAGCCGTTTCTTCCAGGCTGGCGGCTTGTTCCTCGGTGCGATGCGATAGATCGTTATTGCCAGAGGCAATTTCTTTAGCACCGGTATTGATATTGTCAGTGGCTTCTTTGATTTGACTGATGATTTCCTTAAGTTTTTCTACTGTGATGTTGGCATCATCCTTGAGCTGTCCGAAACTGCCTGCATAATCATTAGTGATCATTTGAGTTAGATCACTACGGGACAAAGCCTCCAGTACCCGAACAACATCATTGATACCATTCTCTGTTGTTTCAAGAAGCTCATTAAGTCCTTCACCCAACTGCTTAACGAAACCCTGTTTACCTTGCATTTCAATGCGTCGAGTAAAATCACCCATCACTGCACCGTGCACAATGGCTGCCACTTCCTGCTCTACAGCGACTTCATGGGTGCGATCCTGCCACTCCGCCACAGTTCCCAACCGTTGTCCCAGTTCGTTAACAACCGGATTGGCGTTGATTACCATGGATCGACCGCCGAGTATCATCTGCGCAATATAATTGCTGTTAAAGGTGGAGAGAAGTTGCGCCTGGTGTGCAGGATTTGCGTGAAAAACATCAATATTAGTACCGACCAGATTGGCGACGGTGAAGTTAGGTAGCTGTTTACGAATGTCCGCTTCGGCCTTATTGAGTATATCGACCACCGACTTGTTAACGTAAATGATGTTCCGTGTATTGTCTGCAATCATCACCCCGGTGCTGACGTTATCCAGACCAATTTTGAGACGCAAATTCACATCGGCAATGATTTTACTTTCCTGGGCTTCAAAACCCAGTTTAATCTGCATGGCTTTAATGGCGCTCAGCACCGTGCCAAGTTCATCGTGGCAGCTGATTTCAACGAGGGTTGTATAATCACCATTACCAATAGAGGCGATGGAGCTGCTCAAGGCACGTAAGATAGAGTTGATCAGAATCAAACCAAACCACAGCGATACAATGACGCCGATGATGATCATGCCAATAGTGAGATTACGAATCTCGACAGAGCGAACTTGTGCCGTTTCGAATGCCTGTTTAGCGGCGTCCATCTGAGCTTGCATAAGAGCCTGAATGCCTACAGCGACAGGTTCATAAAGAGGACGAACTTTTTCCACAACGATCTTGTTAGCCAGTACGCTATCATTGTTTTTAAAAGCCTCAACAGCCGGTTTTAAGCCTTCGGTCACGAATTTCTTTCTATCTTCTGCAAACTGTTCAGCCAGTTTTTTTTCTTCAACGGAAAGACTTGTGGCGATATATGCGCTCCATATGTTGGTGATCTCAGCGATGTTTTGTTCCACTTCACGGGTGTTTTTCTGAGTCTCCTCTGTTGAAGATGCCGATAAGTTGGCAGTAATGCGTATTCGATTGGTCAGTAGTAGTTTCTGGATAAGTGAAATCTGGCTCATTGGAATAGTGCGCTGTTCATAGACAGAACGAAGATCTTCATTGGCTTTAGTTATGCCGTACAAGCCGATGCCCCCGACAATAAGTAATGCAATACTCAGCATACCGATAACACTTAAGAAGCGGGCTTTAATCGTGGAATTTTTATAGGGATTAAATTTCTTGAAAAATGATTCTTTGACTACTCTCCCATCCTTGATTTTAAGATTACCGGCCTTGCCCTCTTTAAATAAACGATAGGCAGCACTTGCTGCGCTGATCTGTTCGGGAGTTGGTTTGCTGCGCACTGACATGTAACCAACCAGTTGCTTGTTTTCATAGAAAGGGGTGGCATTGGCTAATACCCAGTAAAAATCGCCATTTTTGCAGCGATTCTTTACCAGACCAGACCAAGGACGCCGCTCTTTCAAGGACTTCCACATATCGGCAAAAGCTTCTTCCGGCATGTCTGGATGTCGTACTATATTATGTGGCGAACCGATTAACTCTTCTTTGGTGAAGCCGCTAATGCGAAGAAAGTCATCGTTGATAAAAGTAATATTTCCTTTTAAATCAGTCTTTGAGACGATGGATTCATGCTCTTTGAGTACGTATTCCACATTAGATACCGGCATATTAATTTTCATAAGCGTTTTTTATTGTTATGGGTAACTTGTTGCATGGATTCGACGGTGAAAATTTCCATGTGTCTAGCTGACTTTAAAGTGTAATTTAAAGCTTACACTTTGTAACCTTAATATTACAATTAAAATTCTCTGAGCATAATTTATATGGTGATTTTAACCTTCGATATACTCATGCTAGCTTTTTTGTCACTTTAGGTTTCTACTCACCATTCGCTCATTTTTTTAGTGGTTTGTAAAATTTAAAAGCACTACATATAGTGTTTTCCTGTGAGTGCTATAAAAATCTATCACTTAATGATGATTTGACGTCAGAAAACCCAGGTTTTATATCTAAAAAAATGATATTTGAAATTGAAAGTCGGTATTTATGCCTTGTTTTATCAATAAACAGCACTAATCTTACGAACTGCCTTATAAAATGAGCGAGTCGTGAGTTTCTAGGTTAGATAATCGAGGTTAAATCTACTTTATCGCCGCTAACCGAGTGTCGGCTATCAGTTTGCTTACACCATTTGAAAATGTGAGTCGAATGACTTTGTGGGTCGCTAACTGTCATTAAAAGTTTCCTTTCGAGAACCTTTGTGAGCATACTTGATATAGAGTACTGAATTGATTAAACGACATGACAGCTACACATTTAATCCATGGCAACTTGGAGTGCAGACGGCTGATTTATCTAAGCGGTATTCCGTCAAGAGTACCGCCGAAGTGCAGAATATCGGTTAACTTAGCCATATCGCTGATCATCAAGTTGCAGCGTTCAACCGTCATTGGATCGACCGGCGCTATTGACGGTATGAAGACCCTAATAGCGCCGGCCCTGGCTGCGGCCATGATCCCGGCATCAGAATCTTCAAGCACCAGACACCGACGAATATCCACCTGCAACACTTGGGCGGCCTTAAAAAAAATATCCGGCTCCGGCTTGCCGTGCACAACATTATCGCGACTGATAATATGTGAAAAAACTCCGCTAAGCCCGGCCAAGGCCAAACATTCCAGTGCATTAACCGCCCGGCTGTTAGTCGCCAGGCAGTAGGGAATTTTGTGTCGAACCAGTAAGTTCAGCAATCCGGCAAAGCCATGCTTAATGCTTATGCCGTGAACCTTAACATGCTCACGCCAGCAGTCGCTGCTGTTGCGGCCGAAGGCCTGCAAATCAAAGTCAGTTCCGAAACAGGCGAGCAATTTCAGTTCTACAGCCTGATAATGTAGTCCTGACAGCGACTGACAAAAATGCCCGGAAAGATCATAACCCATCTCGCTTGCTGCCTGTTGCCAGGCAATACGGTAAGTGCTCTCGGTATCCAAAACCAGACCGTCCATATCAAAAATAACCGCCGAAAAATCAGCTAACTTAAGCACTGGAAATGACTTTAATATATTCCCCGTGCGCTTCACGACTGGAACCGACCACGATACGTTTAAGCCCTTGCTCCGATTGTTCCAGTACGCCTGATACCTCGACTGTTTCGCCGCTAACAGCCTGCCCGGTGTAAGTCGCCGTAAAACTGACTATCGAATTGATGTACTGATGCTCTATTGCAAATTCAGCCGGATAATCAAACCCACGAGTATCGTCGCTGACCCGACATTGCAAGGTTATCGCCCCGCATTTTTGATAACGGGTAGGCTTAGCACTTGCGTCACAGTCAATAAAATTTAAATCAAATTTCCGTCCGTTAACCACGCCCTTGTTACCTTTACGCTGCTCATGCCAAACATAATCATCAAAACTCAACGCACAGCTGCGGCGTTCAAAAGATGCCCGCCAATCCTGCTCAGTTAAGGCCTGTAAATGACCTTGTTCGATCAGCAGGCCGTTAATTGCACGGCATTGGTGAAAAACCTCCCTGCTGTAACAGACCAGATCAATATCAGAACCCTGATTTTGCACGCCGACCAATAGCGACCCCGTGATGCCGGTTTGACGCAAGTCCAGCCCAGACTGGCCAAATAACTCGCACAACAAGAATAAATCGCGCTCGATAGCATCATGCCGGTT
This sequence comes from Methylococcaceae bacterium, assembly GCA_947506075.1. GTDB lineage: Bacteria > Pseudomonadota > Gammaproteobacteria > Methylococcales > Methylomonadaceae > Methylobacter_A. Next base: position 3,225 of record CANNNN010000092.1, on the reverse strand, counting down.
TGCTTGCAAAATTTCTTGCAGCTTCTGTCGGGGCTGATGATGCTTGACGATCCGGCCTGCAGCAACCGCATGCAAATGCGCATCTAAAACCGGGGAATAATGCAGGTAATCGGGGTATTGTTGCTTCAGAAGTTCATTAGCGACGTCGGTTTCCACCTTTTTCCAGCCTGAAAGTTGGTACACATAACGTAAAAAACATAAAGCCTTGCCCTCCTCCAAACCGGATTCAACCACTGCAAAGATAAGCCCTTCAGCGGTTTCAATAAAATCCTTGGCAAAAATCATGCTCTCTTGCTGGCTAATATTCATTGGCTCTCCTTTCAATGTCTCCCACCACTCCTAAGATGCTTTATTTTGGCGTTTTCTCCACAGAGAATAGAAATAAGTTGCCCCTGAGATAATGCCTGTAGCGGTCGCGATGACGCCGAGTATAGGTGCTACCGTGACTATCAATGGATCGCTGGTAATGCCAAGAAACACGCCAACGGCGTCGAAACCGCTCGGTGCCGCGATGGTTGCTCCTGTGGCAGAAATCCCAGCAATTAAGCCCGACGCCATGGAGATGCTTTCCACTCGGCTTGCAATTTTTTCATGATTCATAATCTATTGCTCTCTTTAATAAAAACACAATAACCTAAAAATTTTCCGCATTTTTTATATTGATGCCATCAATGATTAAGCGACATTAAATCAGACGTCTGACACGAGTGCAGGCTTCGCCTGCTTGCAGGCGAAGCCTGCACTCCAACTTGCCACGGCTTAAATATGTAGCTGTCATGTCGTTTAATCAATTCAGTACCCTATACATAGGCTTTAATCTTCAATAGTTGCTCTAAACTGACAATTTTATAGCCCTTATCTCGCGCAAAATTGAGTGTTTGTTTTAATACCTCGATGGTTTTATCCGAAGTGTCATGAAACAGAATAACAGCGCCCGGTTTTATTTGCGTTTGTACGCGCCGTACTATGGTTTGCGCCGTGTCAGCTGTCGTATCTAAGGAGCGGACAGTCCAGCCGATAATACTGTAATTTAGCAGGCTTGCAGCCTTGACAAGATGGAGCGTAGTCACACCATAGGGCGGACGGAAAAATTTCATATGTTTGCCTGTGATATTGAAGACAATATCCGCAGTCTGATTCAGTTCATCCTTAAAGCCCTGTACGCTTTTAAAATCAATGAAAAACGAGTGCGTGTAGCTGTGATTCCCAATACTATGCCCTGCCGCATCTATCTGTTTTAAAATATTTTCATTACCCGTAATGTTTTTTCCGATCACAAAAAAAGTCGCCAAGGCATTATACTGGGCTAATGTTGCGAGCACTTGCGGGGTGTATTCAGGGTTTGGACCATCATCAAAAGACAGGGCAATTTCATTTGTTAATCGACTCCCATGACAGCAGACGGGAGCGAAAAATCCGACCTGAATACTTGCCGAACCGTAAATGATCAATGCCAGCCACACTGCACCTGGCAATATTAGCCACCCTAGATTAACGCCAAAAAAAACATGTAAGCAAGCAATGGCGCTGCTCGCGATGACGAATTTGATGCAGGTTGATTTAAATGTCATCCGATGTCTTTGCTAAAGCTGTGTATCGCCATAAACGGCGCCATAAACGGAACATTGTACCAGTCCTGCGCCGTTCTGGAATGTTTGCTCAACGCACAAAATTGAACATCGACTGTTAATGCAGCATTAAGGTTCACGGTTTTACTCTATAGCCTCACTCACTAAACCACTAAAGGATGTCCCCATGAGAAACAAAGCAATTTTATTCAGTTTAATGTTAGTTGCCTCTAGTTCAGCGCTGGCGGAACAGAGCTTACTTGAAAACGTGGCAAAGCAAGCCGTAACAGATAAAGCGAGCGAAGTAGCGCCCAGCGCTATTGAAAAGGTAAACGAAGCAAAGTCAACACTGAACCAGGCGAAATCTTTAAAAGATGCAGCTGAAATATCGCCTGAAACGCTACAAGAGCAGGCGAAGGAAGCGGTAAAGCAAAAAGTCACTGCAGCCGTACCGGAAGAAGCGAAGAAAGCCGGAGAAACATTAAAAACCGGCAAAGAATCGGCCGAAAATTTAAAAGAAAAAATTAAAGAGGCTCCTAAAGCCACTAAGACTCTGAAGAGCAAAGCCAAAGAAAAGGCTGCTGAAAAAGCGCTGAAATTAATTCATTAAAGCTCAAGCTTGACAAAAAGGCCGGTCAACTCCGGCCTTTTTCATTTAACCCGGCAATGCTTTATAATAAAAGGACTTACCCAATCAAGCCCTCATCACCTTTTTTTTGCAAATGGCCGACTCGAAAGTTTATCTAAATGTACCTTTTGCTCAAAAGGATCAGGCCAAAGCGCTCGGTGCGAGGTGGGATGGGGTCCAGAAGAAATGGTATGCGCCCGCCGACAAGGACATTGCGCTTTTTGCCAATTGGCCAAATGAACAGGGCGCTGTAACACATATCAAAACAACAACTTCCTCTTCAAAAATCAGTTCCTCAGCCAAGAAAGCCTCGGTCGCCGGTGTCAAAACTGATGCGCAGGATAAAGATTTTGTTGCCTATAACGGCGATTTGCCTCCCTGGGATTAGTCTTTATTACTATAATGGCAGCTAATTTCAAAAATTCATCATAAGCTTAAATGGCACACAAAAGATTGGCAATGACCTCATTCTGTGCCTGGGATGGAGAAACCTTGGTGCTTAATATTCTCGGCAAACCTAGCGCAAAGCAGGATGTCATTGGCAAGGCTAAAGGCAATCAACTCAAGATTAGTGTCACTGCCTCACCTGTAGCAGGTAGAGCAACCGATCATATGGTTCGCTTTCTGGCGAAAGAGTTTGGCGTGACCATCAAGGATATTGAGGTTGTGTTTGGCCGACTCAATGTCAATAAACAACTACGCATTAAATCACCCAAGAGCCTGCCTTCCGTAATCAGCAAACAGTTTTTGCAGAAGTGAAAATGGTTAATCAGCTTAGGTTTTTAATCAGTAATTATCCGCTTAATCGGTGTCACCCGCGTGCTATAGAGTACTAAATTGATTAAACGACATGACAGCTACACATTTAATCCGTGGCAACTTGATCGGGTCGGGGTAACGGGATTGCGCCCGTTACCTCTCCCACACCACCGGTAATGCGGTTTTCCGCAACGGCGGTTGAATCCAGCAGCTTATGCTGCCGAGAGTTCCGAGGGTGCATATAGTCCATAGCGTCTTAAAGTGGCATTG
>CANNNN010000091.1 GCA_947506075.1 Methylococcaceae bacterium | reverse complement strand
TATGCTCACAGCAATCCAGACTTTCGTCAAAACGCATAGCTGGTAAAAGGGTCTTAAGATGGCTGTTGGCAAAGAAATACGCAGCAAGATCGGGAGTATTAAAAATACTCAGAAGATCACGCGTGCCATGGAAATGGTTGCTGCGAGCAAGATGCGCAAAACCAAAGACCGGATGTTGGCAACTCGCCCCTACTCAAAGAAAATTGGCCAGATTATTAAACATCTGGCTCAAGCCAATCCTGAGTATAAGCACTGTTTTCTCGTCGAACGTGAGGTTAAGCGGGTCGGGATCATTGTGGTTAGCTCTGACCGGGGCTTGTGCGGCGGACTGAATTCAAATTTATTCAGAAAAACCCTGACCCAGTTGATTCAATGGGAAAAAGCCAATATTGAGGTGGACATTTGTACGATTGGAACCAAAGCTTTTGGTTTTTTTGGTAATCTGAAAGCCAATTTGGTAGGCCATGTTTCTAAACTGGGTGATATTCCACACCAGCATGACATCGTCGGTCTCATTAAAGTTATGCTGGATGCATACCAGCAAGGCACAATCGATGAGTTATATGTGGTGAGTAATGAGTTTGTGAATACCATGACTCAAAAGCCTACCATCGAAAAACTACTGCCTGTCGTAGCCGGTGAGCTTGATGAAAATCTGAATGGTCATTGGGATTACATCTATGAGCCTGATGCGAAGGAAGTTTTGGATCATCTGCTGACCCGCTATATCGAATCTATCGTCTACCAGGGGCTGGTTGAAAATAATGCCTGTGAGCAGGCGGCTAGAATGGTTGCGATGAAGAGCGCATCGGATAATGCCGGAAATATTATCAGCGAGTTACAGCTGATCTATAACAAAGCCAGACAAGCCGCCATCACTCAGGAAATTTCTGAAATTGTTGCCGGTGCCGCAGCTGTATAAGTACTTCGACTCCGCTCAGTACACGCTATGTTACGGTCAGAGCAGAAGCTGCACCGAACGGTGCCGCACTTGTGCTGAGCGTAGCCGAAGCAAATTGACACAATACAAGAGGACAACTCAATGAGTTCGGGTAAAATCGTTCAGATTATCGGTGCGGTCGTTGACGTGGAATTTTCACGCGCAGACCTGCCCAAAGTATATGATGCCTTAAATGTACGAGGTAAAGGCTTGGTGCTGGAAGTTCAGCAGCAATTAGGCGACGGCGTGGTCAGAACCATTGCGATGGGGACTACTGACGGTTTAAGCCGAGGTTTGGAAGTAACTAATACCAAGTCTCCTATTGCAGTGCCGGTCGGACAGGAAACATTAGGTCGCATCATGAATGTGCTGGGTGAGCCTATCGATGAAAAAGGTCCTATTGGCGAAAAAGTTAAATGGGGCATCCATCGTGAAGCGCCAAGTTATGCAGAACAGGCTGCGGCAACCGAGTTGCTGGAAACCGGCATCAAGGTTATCGATTTAGTCTGCCCGTTTACCAAGGGCGGTAAAGTCGGTTTGTTTGGTGGTGCCGGTGTCGGCAAGACCGTCAACATGATGGAATTGATCCGTAACATTGCGATTGAGCACAGTGGCTACTCGGTTTTTGCCGGTGTCGGTGAGCGCACGCGTGAAGGCAACGATTTCTATCACGAAATGACTGATTCTAACGTAATTGACAAAGTATCGCTGGTTTACGGTCAGATGAATGAGCCTCCAGGAAACAGACTGCGCGTAGCGTTGACTGGTTTAACCATGGCGGAATATTTCCGTGATGAAGGCCGTGACGTACTGTTTTTCGTCGATAACATCTATCGTTATACCTTAGCGGGTACTGAAGTATCTGCGTTGTTAGGCCGTATGCCGTCAGCGGTGGGCTATCAGCCTACACTGGCCGAAGAAATGGGTGTGTTACAGGAACGCATTACCTCGACCAAGACCGGATCTATTACCTCTATTCAGGCGGTTTATGTACCTGCGGATGACTTGACCGATCCATCGCCTGCTACCACGTTTGCGCATTTGGATGCGACGGTGGTATTGTCTCGTCAAATTGCAGAATTGGGTATCTATCCTGCTATTGACCCTCTGGATTCTACCAGCCGTCAGCTTGATCCGTTGGTCATTGGCCAAGAGCATTATGACGTTGCCCGTAAAGTTCAGGGTATCTTGCAACGCTATAAGGAATTGCGCGATATTATCGCGATCCTGGGTATGGATGAATTATCTGAAGAAGATAAACTGACCGTATCGAGAGCGCGTAAAATGCAACGCTTTTTATCCCAGCCTTTCTTCGTCGCCGAAGTTTTTACCGGTTCTCCTGGTAAATACGTTTCACTGAAAGATACCATTGCCGGTTTTAAAGGCATCATTGATGGTGAATACGATGCGATTCCCGAGCAGGCTTTTTATATGGTAGGAACCATAGACGAAGCGCTTGAGAAAGCAAAAGGCATGAAGTAAGAAATAAACTGGTAGGTGACAAATATGACCATGACCGTACATGTAGACATCGTTAGTGCAGAAAAGGAAATCTTTTCCGGATTAGCCGAAATGGTATTTGCTCCTGCTGAAATGGGCGAAGTGGGTATTTCGCCACGGCATGCACCATTAATATCAAGATTAAAGCCCGGAGAAGTTCGGGTAAAAGTCAGCGACAGCGAAGTTTATCCGTTCTATATATCCGGAGGTCTGCTGGAAATACAGCCGCATCTGGTTACGATACTGGCGGATACGGCTATCAGAGCGAAAGATATTGATGAGGCAGCCGCCATTGCAGCCAAAGCCAGAGCCGAAGAAGCCTTGGCAGATAAGTCGGAGAAACTCGATTATGCAACGGCTCAGGTGCAATTGCAGGAAGCTATTATGCAATTGAAAACCTTGGATAGATTTAGAAAACGAGGCGCGTAGAAACGCAAACCTTGTGTTTTTACTATCTGTTGAAACCCGATAACGTCAATTCGCTATCGGGTTTTTTTGGTTTAAGCCGACTGAATCTCAACCACGAAATAGATGAACATATTAATAGCATGATTAAATTGTAGCCCGTCACGCTCAGGCTTAAAGATTGATTGGCTAGTAAAAATAATTTCGTCCGCGAATAACACAAAAGTACGACAAATTTTAAAGAGGCGTCAAACACTAGGTAGTCACCTATTGGTGCTTTATTCAATATACTTTATTGATTTATATCGTGACTTTAGTGCTAAGCGTGGACTAATGGCTGTTTTTAGTTTTAATGGAGTCTTAAATGAAAATAACGACTATTATCCTGGCTGCAGGCAAAGGAACGCGGATGCGCTCAGAGCTGCCCAAAATTTTACATGAAATTGCCAGTAGACCGTTGCTAAGACATGTTTACGACACGGCTAAGCACTTGGAAAACAATACCATCAAAATTGTGGTCGGCCACGGTGCAGAGTTGGTAACCACTGCATTGAAGGATCTGGATGCCGATTGGATAGAGCAAACGCAGCAGTTAGGCACCGGACACGCGGTGCAGCAGGTTAGCGATCAAATTGCCGATTCCGATATAGTGTTGATACTGTACGGCGATGTACCCTTGCTAAAACTTGAAACTGTTCAGTCGCTGATTAGCAATGTCAACGACAGCTCTCTGGCCTTATTGACAGTGAATCTTAAGCATCCGGCGGGTTACGGCAGAATAGTCCGAAATGCAGCAGGCCAGGTCATAAAAATTGTCGAAGAAAAAGATGCGACAGCGGCTGAAAAGCTGATTAGTGAAGGCAATACCGGTATCATGGCCGTGCAAGGAAAGCCACTAAAGCAATGGCTGAGTCGCTTAGGTAACAGCAATGTCCAGGGCGAATACTATTTGACTGATGTGATAGAAATGGCTGTTGCCGACCAATTTACTATTATTACCAGTCAGCCGCAAACAGAAGATGAAGTTTTGGGCGTTAATAATCGCATACAACTCAGCCATCTGGAGCGCGTTTATCAGCAACAACAAGCCTATAGTCTGATGGAGCTGGGCGTCACGCTGAAAGATCCGTTGCGTTTTGATCAGCGTGGTTCATTGGCAAGTTTAGGTCAGGACATTGAAGTCGACATTAATGTGATATTGGAGGGGATTAACAGCATCGGCAGCAATGTCAAAATAGGCGCTAATACCCAGATAAAGAATTCCGTAATTGGTGACCATGTTGAAATTTTAGCTAACTGTATCATTGAAGATGCCATAATAGGACAAGGCAGCCGAATTGGGCCGTATGCCAGGCTCAGGCCGGAAAGTGTTTTAGCAGAAAATGTGCATATCGGTAATTTTGTCGAAATCAAAAAATCATCTGTGGCTGCAGGCAGCAAGATCAATCACTTAAGTTATATCGGCGATACGACGGTGGGTAGCAAGGTTAATATTGGAGCCGGAACCATTACTTGTAATTATGATGGTGCTAATAAATTTAGAACAATAATTGAAGACGGCGCTTTTATAGGCTCAAATAGCCAACTGGTTGCACCGGTAACCATCGGCAAAAATGCGACGATAGGCGCAGGTTCAACGATCACCAAAGACAGTCCTGAGGACCAGCTGACACTATGCAGAGCCAAACAGACGTCTATTTCAGGATGGCAACGACCCGTTAAATTGGAGAAATAATATGTGTGGAATTGTAGGTGGAATCGCGCAACGAAATGTAGTGCCCATTTTATTGGAGGGCTTAAAAAGACTGGAATATCGAGGTTATGATTCTGCAGGGCTTGCGGTCATCAACAATCAGCAAATTTTCCGCAAACGGGAACTGGGTAAGGTAAAAGGACTGGAAGCATTGCTAGCGGCAGATCCAATCTCAGGTTATGTCGGCATAGCCCATACTCGCTGGGCGACTCACGGGAAACCCAGTACCGCAAATGCTCATCCCCATATCAGCCGCGATACAATCGTTGTCGTTCATAATGGCATCATTGAAAATCACGAGCATTTAAGAAAAACTCACCTTGACCTAGGATACGAGTTCACCTCTGAAACCGATACTGAAGTTATCGTGCATGAAATTCATCACGCGCTGCAATCAACTGACGGCTTACTGAAAGCTGTTAAACAGGCCGTCAAAAAACTTGATGGTGCCTATGCGTTGGGCATCATGTGTACGGATGAACCTGACACTTTAATAGCCTGCCGAAAAGGTAGTCCGCTGGTGATAGGCGTCGGCTTTGGTGAATATTTTATTGCTTCTGATGTTGCAGCCCTTTTGCCGGTTACGCAGCGCTTTATCTTTCTGGAAGAAGGTGACATCGCGAAGATAAGTATTGATGAATTGCTGATCTATGATGCGCAGGATCAGCTGGTCAAGCGTCCGATCAAGCAAAGTCAATTAACTGCCGACTCTGTTGATAAAGGTGAATACCGCCATTACATGCTCAAAGAAATATATGAGCAGCCGCTTGCGATAGCACAAACGCTGGAAGGCCGATTCATTAACAATCGTCTCCAGGAAAATGCCTTCGGACATAACGCCTCCGAAGTATTCGATAATATAAAAGCCATCCAGATTTTAGCCTGCGGCACCAGTTTCCATGCCGGTTTGGTAGCGAGATATTGGTTTGAAAAGTTAGCCCATGTCCCCTGCAATATCGAAGTGGCTAGTGAATTTCGCTACAGACACCCGGTATTAGCGCCGGATACGTTGGTAGTTACGATCTCGCAATCGGGTGAAACAGCCGATACACTGGCAGCATTATTGGAGGCCAAGAAACTGGGCGCAAAATATTCCTTGGCCATTTGTAATGTTCCGGAAAGTTCGCTGGTTAGAGAATCCGACCTGGTATTGATGACTCGCGCTGGTCCGGAAATTGGCGTTGCTTCAACCAAAGCGTTCACTACGCAACTGGCAACCTTAATGCTGTTAGTCATTGCGATAGGCAGACGTTTTCAGATGACCGAGCTGACTGAACAAAAAATCACTGAAGAACTGTTCAGTCTGCCGGGCAAAATTGAACAAGTATTAAAGCTTGATGAGCAAATTAAAGTCCTGGCCGAACAATTTGCCGAAAAACAGCACGCCTTGTTTTTAGGCAGAGGCACCCATTATCCGATTGCAATGGAAGGCGCATTAAAGTTAAAAGAGATTTCCTATATCCATGCCGAAGCCTATCCTGCAGGTGAGTTAAAGCACGGTCCACTGGCCTTGATCGATGCGGATATGCCGGTAGTAACCGTGGCGCCAAACAACAGCCTGCTCGAAAAACTCAAATCAAATATTCAGGAAGTCAGCGCCAGAGGCGGACAACTGATTGTATTTATGGATGAAACATTAGATCAAGAAAATGATGAGAATGTACAGATTGTTAAAGTTCCTCAAGTTGGCAACGAGACTTCACCGATCATTTATACCATTCCGTTACAGCTGTTGGCCTATCATGTCGCGGTTTTAAAAGGGACGGATGTTGATCAACCCAGGAATCTGGCGAAGTCGGTTACCGTGGAGTAGATGAAGCATATGATTGAATTTTGTGCTATGGAAAGATTTCTGCGTATTAAAATACAAAGTCGCATAATAAATTATCAGTGTCAGCAGCAGTCTTTTTTTATCTGCTGAGTAGATTTTTTATTTTAAAATAGCTTGCCATTTTGTACGATTACAATGGCAGCAAGAGTTGCTCCGTTATCATACTATGCAAAGAAATATGCTATGAACCCCTCCAAAGAAAATCGCTTAGCTGGACGGTTCCCTACTTATTGTGTCGTTGAGTTTGAGTCTGGTATAGGCTTAACTAACAACCTGAGTACGACTGGTGTTTGCTTCACTACAGAAGAAGTCTTTGACGTGGGGTCACAGCTACGATGTTTCATTCTGATGCAAAAAAAAGGTGGAAATACTCGCCGTATTCGCTGTGAGGGTAAGGTGGTACGTGCAGAAAAAAAAGAAAATGGCTGGGAGGTTGCGATAAATTTCACCACCCTAGAGTGGTGACGCAATAACAGTATACTTTTTGGAACAGTCCGCTAGCGCTTATGCATTCAAACTATCCAAATACCTTTTGACACCTTGCTTAACAGTCAGAAAGTCCTTCGTGTAACCTGCATCTCTTAGCCCGGAAATATCTGCTTGAGTATAGCTCTGATAAGCACCTCTTAAATGCTCTGGGAATGGAATGTATTCAATACACCCTTCCTGATGCCAAGCTATCACCGCCTCAGCGATAGCATTAAAGGTTTCCGCCTGACCGGTTCCTACGTTGTAAAGTCCACGCTGTTCGGGGTGATCTAAAAACCATAAATTGACATCAACCACATCATCGACATGAACAAAGTCCCGTTTTTGTTCGCCATTAGCCATGCCATCGCAGCCCTCAAACAGCTTTGCTTTTTTTTGTTCGATAAGCTGTTGATTAAAATGAAATACAGTGCTGCTCATCGAGCCTTTATGCTGCTCACCAGGTCCGTAAATATTAAAGTAACGGAATCCGACAATCGGACTTTTTGTTTTGGCCAGTAAAGGACGAACATATTGATCAAATTGAAATTTTGAATAGGCATACATATTGATGGGATGCTCGCATCCTCGCTCAACTCGAAACCCTTGCTTGCCATTGCCGTAAACTGAAGCGGAAGACGCGTACATAAATGCGACATTTCTGGTGATACACCAATGTAATAGGCGTTTGGAATAATCATAATTATTGGACATCACATATTGCCCGTCCCATTCCGTCGTCGCAGAACAGGCTCCTTGATGGAAAACCGCGCGCACCCCATCAAAAAAATGAGCCACGCCGATTTTTTCTAAAAATTCCGATTTATCCATGTAATCGGCTATATCAAGATCGGCAATATTGTGCATTTTCTGCCCATTGACCAGATGATCGACCAGTAAAATATTTCGCTCACCCCTCTGGTTTAATGCTCGTATGAGATTACTGCCTATAAATCCAGCACCGCCTGTTACAACAATCATTCTATTCCCCTCGCTTTTTTAATCATCGCCGTTGTAGACTGTCCGTCAACAAACTGTAAAATCTTAACTTCACCACCCGCAGCAATCACGCACTCGCCGCCAGCGACTTGATCCGAACTGTAATCCCCACCCTTGACGATGACATCCGGCAGCAGTCTGCAGTACAGTCTTTCCGGCGTTTCCTCTTCGAATGAAACCACCCAGTCCACGCAAGCCAGTGCTGCCAAAACCGTCATCCGTTCCTGCAAACCGTTAATGGGTCGGGATTCGCCTTTCAGTTGCCTGACTGAGGCGTCAGAATTAACCGCGACAACCAAGCGATCGCCCAAGGCTCTGGCCTGTTGCAAATAAGTTACATGGCCTGCATGCAATAAATCGAAGCAGCCATTGGTCATGATAATACGCTCATCATGCGCTTTGGCGCCGACCAATATTTTTGCCAATTCATCTTCAGAGACAAGACCGTATTGGGAATCCCTATCGCCGTGCATGGCACGCGTTAATTCCTGCATCGATACCGTTGATGTTCCCAGCTTGCCAACCACAATGCCGCCTGCCAGGTTAGCCAGATACATCGCATCAGGCAGTGCCATATCCAGCGCAACACCCAAAGCCATCACCGCAATAACCGTATCTCCGGCTCCGGTCACATCAAACACATCCTTGGCTTGAGCCGGCAACGAATACGCCTGAGCATCTTCAATCAAGGTCATACCCGCCTCGCCGCGAGTCAACAACAAGGTCGGAATTTGAAATTGCTTTAATAGCGCCCGCCCTTTTACTAGCAGCTCCGCTTCATTTTTATAGACGCCAACCACAGCCTGTAATTCAGACAGGTTAGGCGTAATCAGGTCTGCATGAGCATAGCGCTGATAATCCAACCCTTT
>CANNNN010000090.1 GCA_947506075.1 Methylococcaceae bacterium | reverse complement strand
GGGGTCGGCCGGACAGCAAGCTCTGGACAAGGTTCAATCGGAATCCCAGCAGGCTGCGGCGGAACTGAAAGGTTCCCAGGCTGCCTCAAATGCAGAGCACGGTCAATTAGCTACTATCGATATTGAAATCACCGAGACCCAGGCTAGGCTGGATAAGGCGCGCGCCCTTGTGAACTTGGCAAACATTGATCTGGAACATACCCGGGTAAAGGCGCCGATAGACGGCATCATCGGCAATCGGGGCGTGCAACTTGGGCAATTGGTTCGTCCCGGCGTTGCATTGGCTTCTCTGGTGCAAAGCAGCAGCATCTGGGTGGTGGCTAATTTCAAGGAAACTCAACTGGAACACATGCGTTTAGGGCAGCCTGTTATGCTTAACGTGGACGCTTATCCCGATCTAGCCTTGACCGGAAAAATAGCTAGTTTCTCCCCGGCCAGCGGTTCCGAATTCAGTATCCTGCCTGCAGAAAATGCGACCGGCAACTTCACCAAAGTTGTGCGTCGGGTGCCGGTAAAAATAGTCTTGGATAGTACTGAAAATAGCTCGTTATTGAAGCCGGGTTTGTCGGTTGCAGCCAAAGTTAAAGTACATTAAGCGCGTGGCAAAAATAGCTGAGCAGCAAGCAGAAAAACCGCTGACTACAGGCCAGTGGATCGGTTTTTTCAGTATGGCGGTAGGCGTATTCATGGCGGTGCTGGACATCCAGATTGTCGCGAGTTCCCTGCAGAAAATCCAGGCCGGCCTTTCCGCCACGCAGGATGAAATAGCCTGGGTGCAAACGTCCTACCTGATCGCCGAAGTGATCGTTATCCCCTTGTCTGGCTGGCTGGCCCGGGTTTTTTCTACCCGTTATTTATACGTCATATCCGCCGGCGGCTTTACTTTGGCCAGTCTGCTTTGTGCGTTTGCCTGGAATCTGCCATCGATGATCGTCTTTCGCTGTTTGCAGGGTTTTTTAGGCGGTGCAATGATTCCGATGACTTTTACGGTGATCTTCGTTTTATTTCCGCCGCGATTGCAACCGGCCATGACCATCGTGCTCGGTTTGATTGTGACGATGGCGCCGACTATAGGGCCGGTATTGGGCGGGTATTTGACTGAAGCCTACAATTGGGAAGTGCTGTTTTTGATTAACATCATTCCCGGCGTACTGGTTTGCATGCTGGTGTACCGGTATCTTGATATTGATAAGCCTGACTGGACGCTGTTACAGAAAATAGATTTTGTTGGCATAGCGCTGATTGCGGTATTTTTGGGTTGCATGCAGTTCGTGCTCGAAGAAGGCGTACGCAAACAGTGGTTTGAAGATCCTATGATTGTCGCGTTGACGCTGGTTGCGGTCATCAGCGGCATTGCGATGCTGATCTGGGAATTAAAGAATCCGCATCCGATTATCGATCTTTACGCGTTCCGCAATATCAATTTTGCGATAGGCTGTATTTACAGTTTTGTGCTGGGCGTGGGGCTTTATACGATCATTTATTTGACGCCTGTTTATCTGGCCAGCGTCAAAGGCCTGAACAGCCTGCAAATCGGCTATTATTTGATGGTCGTTGGCATATTTCAATTGCTCTCGGCGTTTATCGCAGGACCCTTGGAGAAAAAAATCGATTTGCGCTGGATGCTCTGTCTGGGCTTTAGCCTGTTTGCGCTGGGTTCCTGGATGAATGGCAGCTTGACCAGTGAATCCGGTTATTGGGAGTTTTTCTGGCCGCAGGCTATTCGGGGTACAGCCTTAATGTTGTGTTTTCTGCCGATCAACACGATAACCTTAGGCCGCTTGCCAGTCGAAGAAATCAATAACGCCAGCGGACTTTATAATCTGATGCGTAATCTGGGTGGCGCGATCGGCCTTGCGGTAGCCAATTCGCAGATGATTTATTTAACCAAGGCTAATTACGCATTGTTGCGTGAATCGGTTACCGCAACCCGTTATCAGGCGCAGGAAATGCTTGACGGATTGACGGCGGCTATGGCGCAAAGAAACCTGCCTGATCATGATTTGGCTGCGTTAACGCAATTAACCAGGCTAACCTTGCGGGAAGCGGAAGTGATGACCTTTAATAATCTGTTTCAGGTTATTGCCGTTATTTTCCTCGCATCGCTGGTTGTTGCGCCGTTTCTAAAGAAGGTAGGCGGTGAAAAAGCGAGTGGGGTTCATCCGTAAGTGCTGATGTTTTCATGCTCCTAACAGTTTAAGGTATCTTACAATAAATAATATCCAGCTAATGGTTTTTCTATGTGTTTAATAGTGGATTATTTTTTGTTAGCTGGCTAAGTTGTTATTAGAACTGCCAAGCCATTATGTTCCTACAGCGTCAGCACCCCTTTACTGCGATTTTCCATGCGCCGCAGTAATTCGGTCATGATCAAACGGTACAGCTCATCACCCAGATATTTGTCTTCGACGCCGCTGTCGATGTTAGGGTTGTCGTTGACTTCAATGACATAACCTTTACCGTCTTTTTCCTTGACATCCACACCGTATAAACCGGTACCTATCGGCTGGGTCGCTTTTAATGCGGCCTCCAGCACGGCTTTGGGTACTTCAAAGGTGGGCAGGGTCGCAAAGTTGCCGCTATCGGTTCGGTTTTCACCGTGGCGGTATATCTGCCAGTGATTTTTGACCATGTAATAGCGGCAAGCGTACAAGGCCTTGTTATTAAAAATGCCGATGCGCCAGTCAAAATCAGTGTAGAGAAACTCCTGCGCCAGCAGTAGTGCAGATTTTTGAAACAGTTCCGCTACTTTTAAATCCAGTTCTTTGCGGTCCAGTACTTTAACGATGCCGCGAGAAAAGGAGCCGTCCGGGATTTTTATGACCACCGGAAACCCGGCTTCCGCCTCCACTCTGTCCAGATGCGCGGCATTGCCTTTATGCAGTAGCCAGGTCTTTGGTGTAGGTACATGATGGGTGCGAAACAGATCGGCAAGATAAACTTTATTGGTGCAGCGCAGCATTGAGGTCGGATCGTCGATAACTACCAGGCCTTCAGCCTCGGCCTTCTTGGCAAAGCGATAGGTGTGGTGATCTATACCGGTGGTTTCGCGGATAAACAAGCCGTCAAACTCGGGCAGACGAACATAATGCTGCTGTGTTATTAACTCGATCTCTATGCCCAGTTGCCTGCCGATTTTAATAAATTTTTTCAGTGCGCCACGGTTGCTCGGCGGCAACTTTTCTTCGGGGTTGATCAGTATCGCAAGGTCGAATCGCGCCGCTTTTCGGGTGCGACCCTTACGCCAAACTTTAGTGCTGAATTTATCCAGCGCATCGGCAAAAGCAGTTTGCATTTGATCATCAAGAAGCCGGTGCGATAAAGGCTTTAAGCCAACGACTTCCCATTGCTGCCGATAACAGAGTGTCACTTCC
This sequence comes from Methylococcaceae bacterium, assembly GCA_947506075.1. GTDB lineage: Bacteria > Pseudomonadota > Gammaproteobacteria > Methylococcales > Methylomonadaceae > Methylobacter_A. Next base: position 5,558 of record CANNNN010000090.1, on the reverse strand, counting down.
AGTATCGGACAGGAAAAGCGTTCAAACAACAGTCGGGCGAGCTCCTGAAAAGCCGGCACGGGCGTGGTGCCAAAATAGCTCATCAGAGTTATTTCCTGCTCCCTATCGGCACTTTTAAAGGCGCGCGCCAAGGTCTGTGACAAGTCTTCCAGTTGTAACCGATACAGCTCTTTTTTGCCCAGGTCGTTTAGTACCTTGACCGAGGGGATAACGTGATGCCCCCTGGCCTCAGCCAGCAACGAACAATAATAACCGTCAGAAAGGTAACGGTAGCTGCTGCACAGATTGATAATGCGGACACGCTGATGGGACTCACCCTGCTCGGTCGCAAGATAGGTTTCAAAGGTAATGACCTGATCGCTGGGATAATAAGGGTTCCAGTCGGAAAGATCATCGACAACCAGCAGAGTACGCGCCATAATAAAAATCCTGTAGTAAGGGAACTAACAATAAAAATAACCCGTTATAAATACAATGGAATGCAGATGATTATGATAATTGCGGATAGACTATAAAAATCTGTGTTAATCATATATTAATCAGCGTCATCTGCATTCCATTTTTTGGCGCTGATTCGTTATGATTGCTGCTCGTGGTGGTTTATTTGTTATGAGTTCTCTACTTACTTAACCTACATCAATGTTATTAGGAACTATTAAAATGCAGGGACATACAGAAAAAATGCGCGTCCAACTCGATTCGGATAAGGCTGAGCCGGTTCAGTATGCGTTGCCGCTAGGCGAGCAGTTGCTCGCTTTAAATCCGCTGCTCGGCAAGCCGATTAAACTGACCTATACCGGCAAGATCGCATGTGTGCACTGCAATAGGATGATTAAAAAGAGCTATAATCAGGGCTATTGTTATCCCTGCTTTATCTCGCTGGCGCAATGCGATATGTGCATTATGAAACCGGAGACCTGTCACTTTGACGCTGGAACTTGCCGGGAACCTTCATGGGGCGAGGCGTTTTGTTTTCAGCCGCATATCGTTTATCTGGCCAATTCCAGCGGTGTCAAAGTCGGCATCACCAGGCAGACTCAAATTCCTACACGCTGGATAGATCAGGGCGCGGTGCAGGCGCTGCCGATATTTAAAGTGCAGTCGCGCTATATTTCCGGGTTAATTGAAGTTGCTATTGCGAAACATGTCAGCGATAAAACCAGCTGGCAGCAAATGCTGAAAAGCAAGGCCGAGCCGGTCGATTTAACAGCGAAACGGGATCAATTAATCGAGCTTTGTAAGTCTGAATTGGCTGAAATTGCCCAGCGTTTTGATCCTCAGGCGATTGAATTCCTTGCCGATGAGATACCGGTGGATATCTGTTTTCCGGTAGACAGCTATCCGGTCAAGGTCAAGTCATTTAATCTTGATAAGAACCCCGAAGTGTCGGGGGTGTTACACGGCATTAAAGGTCAATATTTGTTGCTGGATACCGGCGTGATTAATATCCGCAAGTTTGCCGGTTATGAGCTTGAGTTTTCGGCGCCATAAATAAGGATCAGAGATGCATGTACAATTTGACCAAAAACCTAGTAAAATGATCTGCATGTGTCGCCTGAAAAGGCGGCTGCCAACAGCTGTTTATGTGCTGTGTTTAAAAATAAAGCCCGCTATTTAGGGCTGGATTTATAAAAACGCAGACATCGGCTTAATTTAAAAGTCTATATAAGGGGATGAGCGTGGAGCTAAACGGCGCACAAATTGTAATTCAGAGTCTTAAGGACGAAGGCGTAGAATATATTTTTGGCTATCCCGGCGGGGCGGTCTTGCATTTATACGATGCAATTTTCCAGCAGGATGATGTCAAGCACATCCTGGTTCGACACGAACAGGGTGCTACGCATGCGGCGGATGGCTATGCCCGTGCGACCGGCAAACCGGGCGTAGTGCTGGTCGCGTCGGGACCTGGCGCTACCAATGCGGTAACCGGTATCGCCACGGCTTATATGGATTCAATCCCGATGGTGATTATTTCCGGTCAGGTGCCGTCGCCGGTCATCGGCAGCGATGCGTTTCAGGAAGTCGACATGGTCGGCATTACCCGGCCTTGCGTGAAGCATAATTTCCTGGTTAAAGATGTCACCAAACTGGCTGAAACTATCAAGAAGGCCTTTTATGTCGCAACCACCGGACGCCCGGGTCCTGTTGTCATTGATATACCTAAAGATATAACTGATCCCAGGATCAAAGTAGCTTATAAGTATCCTAAAAAAGTTGTTATCCGCTCTTATAATCCGGAGGTAAACGGCGATAAGGCGCAGATTAAGGCTGCGGTGGATTTATTATTGACTGCGCAAAAGCCCATCATTTATTCCGGCGGCGGCGTGGTTTTGGGCGAAGCCAGCAAGGAACTGATCGAGTTTACTCAAGCCCTGGGCTTTCCGATTACCAATACCCTGATGGGCTTGGGTGCTTTCCCCTCGACTGACAAGCAGTTTGTCGGCATGCTCGGCATGCACGGTACGTATGAGGCCAACATGGCGATGCATGAGAGCGATGTGATTATTGCTATCGGTGCGCGATTTGATGACCGTGTCACCGGTAAGCTGGATGAGTTTTGTCCGTATGCGAAGATAATTCATATCGATGTTGATCCGGCGTCTATTTCCAAGACCGTTAAAGTTGCGATTCCTGTGGTCGGTGACGTTAAGCCGGTGTTGAAGCAGATGCTGGAACTGATCAAGGACAGCAAGAAGAAGCCGTCCAAGAAAGCCTTGGAAAGTTGGTGGAACCAGATTGAACAATGGCGTGCGGTTAAGTGCCTGGAATATGATAGAGAAAGCCGCCTCATCAAGCCGCAATACGTGATCGAACAGTTGTACGAAGTCACCAAGGGCGATGCTTATGTCACCTCGGATGTAGGTCAGCACCAAATGTGGGCGGCGCAATATTACCCGTTCGACAAGCCTCGTCGTTGGATTAACTCGGGTGGTTTGGGCACGATGGGCTTTGGTTTGCCTGCGGCTATCGGCGTTAAATTGGCGTTTCCCGATTCGGAAGTGGCCTGCGTGACCGGCGATGCCAGCATTCAGATGTGCATTCAAGAGTTATCGACTGCTTTGCAATACAAGACGCCGGTAAAAATTATCAATCTGAACAACAGTTATATGGGTATGGTTAGGCAATGGCAGGAATTTTCTTACGAAAGCCGTTACTCGCATTCGTATATGGATACCATACCGGAGTTTGTCAAACTGGCCGAGGCCTATGGTCATGTCGGTATGCGCATCGATAAACCCGAGGAAGTCAGACCGGCGCTGGAAGAAGCCTTTGCGATGAAAGACCGCACGGTGTTTCTGGACATATTGACCGACCGCACCGAAAATGTTTATCCGATGATTGAATCCGGCAAAGGTCATCATGACATGACTTTAAGAGTCGCGCCCGGCACATCAACCGACAGGGAGTTGGCGTAATGAAACATATTATTTCTATCCTGATTGAAAATGAATCCGGCGCGTTGTCGCGGGTTGCAGGCTTGTTTTCTGCCCGGGGCTATAATATCGAGTCCTTGACGGTAGCGCCTACCGAAGATCCCAGTTTGTCGCGTATGACGCTGGTAACTCGCGGCAGTGAAGACATCATTGAGCAAATCACCAAACAGCTGAATAAGCTGATTGATGTGGTTAAGCTGATAGACTTGGAGGACTTCATTCATATTGAACGGGAGTTGATGATGGTCAAGATCAGAACCACCGACAAGACGCGCGAAGAAATCAGAAGTTTGGCGGCTATCTTTCGCGGCAGGATTATCGATGTTACGCCGACCTCGTATGTCGTGGAAATGACCGGGCCATCCAGTAAGCTGGATGCTTTTATTGCCGCTATCGATGGCGATACCATTATCGAAGTCGTTCGCTCGGGACCGACAGGCATTTCAAGAGGCGAACAAGGGCTGCATTTGTAAGCTTTCGTCTAAAATAATTTTAAACACACCAAAAACAGGAAAAACCATGCAAGTTTATTACGACAAAGATGCCGACCTTTCAATCATCAAAGCTAAAAAAGTAGCTATTATCGGTTACGGCTCACAAGGTCATGCTCATGCCCTTAATCTAAAAGAATCCGGCGTTTCAGTTGTTGTGGGCTTACGCGTAGGTTCACCTTCTGTAGCTAAGGCTGAGGCGCATGGTTTAACCGTGCAAGCGGTTGCACAAGCGGTTGCTGGTGCGGACATAGTGATGATTTTGACGCCTGACGAGTTTCAATCAGCCTTGTATAAAGATGAAATTGAACCGAACATCAAACAAGGTGCCGTTTTAGCCTTTGCTCACGGCTTTGCGATTTTATTCAATCAGGTCGTGCCGCGCGCAGATCTGGATGTGATTATGATTGCACCTAAAGCACCAGGTCATACTGTTCGTTCTGAATTTGTCCGCGGCGGCGGCGTTCCTGACTTAATCGCAATTCACCAAGATGCTTCAGGCACAGCGAAAGCAATTTGTTTGTCTTATGCCTCTGCTATCGGTGGCGGTCGCTCAGGTATTATTGAAACGACTTTCCGTGACGAATGTGAAACCGATTTATTCGGTGAGCAAGCGGTGCTCTGCGGCGGTGCAGTTGAACTGGTAAAAATGGGTTTTGAAACCTTGGTTGAAGCGGGTTACGAGCCTGAAATGGCCTACTTTGAATGCTTGCACGAATTAAAATTGATTGTTGATTTAATGTTTGAAGGCGGTATCGCGAACATGAACTACTCGATCTCCAACAATGCAGAGTATGGCGAATATGTCACCGGCCCGAAAGTCATCAACGAAGAAAGCCGTTGGGCGATGCGTGAAGCCTTAAAAAACATCCGTAACGGCGAATATGCGAAGCAATTCATTATGGAAGGCATGACCAACTATCCTGAAATGACCGCCAAGCGTCGCTTGAATGCAGAACATCCGATTGAAGTTGTCGGTGCCAAACTGCGCAGCATGATGCCCTGGATCAAAGCCAACCAGATTGTTGATAAAACCAAAAACTGAGCTCCAGCAGTTTAAGCGCTTTATAAAAAGCCCATCTTTATGATGGGCTTTTTTTTGCAGGTTTCATAAAAATGAAGTCGAAGTGGGAGCTTCTAATGCTGAGTTTGCCGCGCCGGCGTGTGGGAACGATAACAAATACAAAATGACCAATGAATAAACTACTGAAAAACAGCCTATGGATACTGATCGCAGTTCTCGGTGCGATAGCAGTCGGAGGTATTGCGTTAAATCGCGGCGAGAATATTAACGCACTATGGTTTGTGACGGCCGCGCTATGCATTTACGCGATTGCCTATCGCTTTTATGCGGCATGGATTGCTGCGACGGTGTTGGTGGTTGATGGAACGAGGGCAACGCCGGCCGAACGGCTGGATAATGGCCGCGACTTTGTGCCGACCCATAAATGGATAGTGTTCGGCCACCATTTTGCGGCGATTGCAGGACCTGGGCCTTTGGTTGGGCCGACATTAGCCGCACAATTCGGCTATTTGCCAGGTACGTTGTGGATATTGTTTGGTGCGGTACTGGGCGGTTGCGTACAGGATATGGTGACGCTGTTCTTGTCCACTCGGCGCGATGCAAAGAGCC